>NZ_JBEHFV010000001.1:0-163206 GCF_040225855.1 Corynebacterium sp. KPL2850 | reverse complement strand
TCGAAGCCGCCGGATCAGCTACACTTACTATCGCATCTTGATTAAATCCCCGTGTCCACTTTCCGGGGTTCGGGCCCCAGGGTCAGGTTGCCGATGCCCGCGATCAAGGCCACCGCGGCCGCCGTCAGGTTCACCGGGTTATTGAAGTTGACCTCATTATCCATCCAGATCCGCACGCCCAGCATGCCGATAAGCCCATAGAGCACGAGGGTGGCCCCGCCAAGCACGCCGGTGGGAATGGAGAAAATCAGCGCACCGAACTTCGGGACGAACGCCAGCAAAATAGCGGTCAGGGCGGCAACCCAATACGCGGCGGTGGAATAGACGCGCGTGGCGGCCATAACGCCGATATTTTCGGCATAGGTGGTAGTACCGGAGCCGCCGAAGCCGCCGGCGAGGGAGGAGGCGAGGCCATCGGCAATCAGCGCATCGCCGGCAAGATCGTCTAAGTCGCGATTGGTCATCTCGGAGACGGCCTTGACGTGCCCGACGTTTTCCGCAATCAACACCACGAGCACCGGCAGGGCCACGGCGATGGCCGAAAGATGGAACTCTGGGGCGTGGAATTCGGGCAGGCCTACCCACGGGGCGGCGTCGATGGCGTCCTTGGCTCCCTCGCCCAAGTTGCCGGTCAGGGCGGCGAAAACCCAACCGACGACCACGCCGATAAGGATGGACAGGCGCGAGACCATGCCGCGCCCGGCCACGGTGGCCAGGAGGATAACCAGCAGCGTAATGCCTGCTACCAAGGGCTGGCTGGCGAAGTTTTCGGCCGCATTCGGCGCCAAGTTGAGCCCGATGAGCGCGACGATGGCGCCGGTAACCGCCGGCGGCATCACCGCATCGAGTACCCGCTTGCCGGCAGCCTTGACCACGATTCCGACCGCCACCAGCACCAAACCGGTCACCAGAATGGATCCGGCCTGCGCCGCAATCCCGTATTGCTGCGAGGCGGTCAGCGGGGCGATGAAGGCAAACGACGAACCCAGGTAGGACGGCAGGCGATTGCGCGTAGTCAGCAGGAATAGGATGGTGCCGATGCCGGAAAATAGCAGCGTGGTATTGACCGGAAATCCGGTCAGGGTGGGCACCAGCAGCGTGGCACCAAACATCGCCACCACGTGCTGCATGCCGATGCCAATGGTTCGGCCCCAACTTAGTCGTTCCTCGGGCGCGACCACGGCGCCTGGTGCAATTTTCTTACCGTCGCCGTGGACGGTCCAACCTAGTATGCTCACGAACCACCATTATGGGCCATGGGGCACGAATTTTAGGAATCTTCGTCCACGATGAATTCGGCGAGCTCGCGGGCGGTGGTGGCGGGCAGGCGGACATCGACAAGCGTGCCGTCCTCGGTGTATTCCTCGCTGCGCACGGTGCCCTCGGCGTGCACGCGCGAGACGACATCGCCGCGGGTGAAGGGAACCTGCAGCTTAACGTGGCTATCGCGGGAGTTGAGGAAGAGCTCCACGCGCGCGCTCAGCTCGTCGATGCCCTCCCCCGTGCGCGCCGAAACATAGACGACGTCCTCATGATCCAGGACGTGGCGCAGCTCCGCGAGCACGAGCGGGTCGGCCTGGTCAATCTTGTTGATCACGATGATTTCCGGCGGGGCCTGCTCACCAGTCTCGCTGACGATATCGTAGATGACCTTATTGACCGCCTCGATTTGCTTGAGCGGGAACGGGTCCGATCCGTCCACGACGTGCAGCATGATATCGGCGGCGAGCACTTCTTCCAGGGTGGATTTGAAGGCCTCCACGAGCTGGGTGGGCAGGTGGCGGACGAAGCCGACGGTATCGGTGAAGACGACCTGGCGGCCATCGGCAAGCGAGGCGCGCCGCGTCGTGGGATCCAAGGTGGCAAATAGGGCGTCTTCCACAAGCACGCCCGCGTTCGTCATGGCATTAATGAGCGAGGATTTGCCGGCGTTGGTGTAGCCGGCGATGGCGATCTGGGCGATCGTGGAGGACTGGCGCCGGGAACGCTTTACCTCGCGAGCGGTCTTCATCCCGCGCAGTTCCTTGCGCAGGCGCGCCATTTCGGTGCGGATGCGCCGGCGGTCGGTCTCGATCTTGGTTTCACCGGGCCCGCGCAGGCCGACGCCGCCATTGGAACCGGCGCGGCCGCCGGCCTGGCGCGAGAGATTGCCGCCCCAACCGCGGGTGTGGGTATAGAGGTATTCCAGCTGCGCCAGCGAGACCTGCGCCTTGCCCTCCTTGGACTTTGCGTGTTGGGCAAAGATGTCCAAGATGAGCATGGTGCGGTCGATGACCTTGGTATTGAGCGCGCGCTCTAATGCCGTGAGCTGGCCGGGGTTCAGCTCACCATCGCACACGACGGTATCGGCGCCGGTGGCCTCGACGATATCGTGGAGCTCTTTGACCTTGCCCGAGCCGATGAAAGTACCAGGATCCGGTTTATCGCGCTTTTGGTAGATCATTTCGACCACGTCCGCGCCGGCGGTTTCGGTCAGGGCGGCCAGCTCATCCATCGTGGCCTCGACCTCCGCTACGGTGCCTTCGGTCCACACGCCCACGAGGATGACGCGCTCGAGGCGCAGTTTTCGGTATTCCACCTCGTAGCCATCGGTGGTGTCCTCGGCGCGGATGGAGGTCTCGCGGGTAACGCGGCGGAAGGCATTGCGCTCGGCCAAATCTAGATCGCCGCTGGTGGGCGTGGTTTCCTGCGGGGTGTCCGCGTGGTCGCGGAAGGCCTGGGCGAGAAGTTCGTCCTTGCTCGCCGAGCTATCAGAATTCTGCGGGGAAAATTTGTTCATATTGCTATCTATTTTGGCACGTTAGGCCGCAAAACGGGAATTGCGGTTTCCGGGCTTACTGGACAAAGCGATACAATGGTGCCTATGGAAACGACGCAGCCTAGGCCAACGACTACTACCCAGAAGAAGAATACCGAGATGCAGGCGATCGGCCTGGATTTCGAACGCTGGCAGGACGCGGTCGAGGCAGCCATCGCCACGGACCGCCTTGCCGTAACCGGTGAGGTGCGCGGCGGCCAGCTCATCCAATACGGCGATCCTTCGGGTGCCCAACTTAATATCTTGGCGGTTGAGCCCTACGCCACCTTTATCGGTTTCGATGCGGTTACGCAGGGTTTTGCCCACGTGGAGATGTTTAATGACGTGCTGGCGATCATGGATATCATCGATCCGTTCGGCACGCCGCTGGCGCAGGTCACGGCGAACCTCGCGCAGGGACCGTTGTTGGCAGAAGAACCGCGGCAGGAATGGCAGCAGGTATCGCTGACCGCCATGGGTCTTGATATCACCACCTACGAGTCCCCGGCCGCATTCGAAGCCGAAACCGGCGAGTACCCCGCCCTTTTTGAATCCGAAGGCGCCCGCGTCATCGCTTCGGGCTCGGGCGCACAGGCCCCCACTCCTGCGGCCACCTTTGCCGCCCGGGTGATGGAAGCCGAATGGCGCACCAATGAACTCACCGGCGAAAAGTTCGCGCACCTCGTCATGGACGGGCTATTCCCCTTCGATCTCTGCCTGCCAGCGGACCGTGGCGAATTGCCGGCCAAGGATACCGTGATTTCCGGTACGGCCCTGCTCACCGCCGCTATTGACATGCCGTCCGGCGGCTGCGGTGATGGCGGATGCGGATCCGGCGGTTGCGGCTGCGGTGGGCACTAAATTTTTAGGCCATGGCATTCCATAACGATCCGCAAAACCGGAGGACACTTGTCTTTATCCTCTTGGTCCTTTGCGCGATCGCGATTGTTGCCACGTTAAAACTGCCCGGCCTCATCATCGCCGCCATGCTGGTGGGCGCGGGGTGGTTTATGCTGCGCACGCGCCCCGATACCGCGGAACGAAGGGCCTTGCGCAGTTCTATTTCCCTCTCGGCGGACGATATCCAGGACGTCATCGCCGAATTCGAGGAATTCGAAACCTCCACAGAGGCGGAGCCACTGGCGGATCGCACGCTGTATCGGCCGGCACTGCTCGACCTCGACTGCTCCCACCCCGCCATCGATGCGTTCCACTACGAATTAGCCGGGGCGCGCCGCTTCCTCCGCCGCCTCAATGTCAGAATCCACGCCCACGGCATGCGCACGCAGGACTTAGAATCCCTCCTCCGCGTCACCGATGAACGTGCCCGCGAGCTGAAAGAATCCTGGCTGGCGGCCCGCCGCGCGGCCTTCCAGCTCGGCCCGGATTACCGCACGCGACAGATCGACGACGGAAACTAACGCCTCTACAAGCTCGTTTCGCCCGTAGCCACGATGGCGGACGGGCCCGTCAACCGCGTGCCGTTGTCATAAACCTCGACGGTGACCTCGCCGCCAGGAACGTGGACATGGACGGTGCCGAGGGCTTGGGCGGCATCGGCAAGCGCGGCGGTAGCTGCCGCAACCGTGCCCGTGCCACAAGACTGCGTCTCCCCAACCCCGCGCTCGAAGACGCGCATATGCACGTGTCCCTCCCGCAGCGGGGTAACCAGCTCAAAGTTCACGCCACCCGGGAAGAAGGACTCATCGTAGACCGGCGCCGTGAGTTCCTTGGTAGCCAAAGCTTCCGGTTCCAGGCCTGGAATGACGGCCGCAAGGTGCGGGTTGCCCATATCCACCCCGAGGCCGGCGTAGGACTCACCGCCTACGGAGGCCGTGGACACCCCGGTCACGCGCGCGGGCCCCATCTCCACAGTGACGCTAGCGGCAGTGGCATCGCAGGAATGCACCGTTACCTGCTTGGCGCCCGCCCGGGTGCCGATGGTGAATGCGTCCTCGCCAACCAAGTCGTGCGAGCGCAACCAATGGGCAAAGACGCGGGTGCCGTTGCCGCACATTTCCGCCACGGAGCCATCGGCGTTGCGGTAATCCATGAACCAATCGGCAGCATCCACCCCGTCCGGCAAGGCCGCCAGCTCGCCCGCGTCCACGAGGGCGCCGGCGCGAACCACCCGCAGCAGGCCATCGCCGCCGATTCCTGCCCGGCGGTCACACAGCGCCGCCACGCGATCCGGTGAGAGCGGCGTTTTGGCGTCGAAGTCTTCTACGATGACGAAGTCATTTTCAGTTCCATGGCCTTTGGCAAATTTCATACCCTCTACCCTAGCGCCGCAGCACATACAAAGCCTCGGCGGTAGTATCGCCCGCGGCATCGAGCCAGGTAATGCGCTTATCGCGGTTGAACCAGGAACGCTGGCGGCGCACGTACCGGCGGGTGCCAGTAATAGTGCGCTCTACCGCATCCTCCCACGTCAGCTCGCCGCGCTGGGCCTGTAGCACCTGCGCATAACCAATCGCGCGGCCGGCGGTGGAATCGGCCACAAGCCCCTTGTCCTGCAGGCGCTCGACTTCCTCGACGAGGCCTTGCTCAAACATGAGGCGCGTGCGCTTTTCGATGCGCGGGTTTAACCACTCGCTATCGGTGCGCAGCCCCAGCAGCTTGGTTCCCCACCGGGGCGGGCCATTTTTCGGCGGCTGGCTGGCCTTGAAGGGCTTGCCGGTCAGCTCGATGACCTCGAGTGCTCTGACGGTGCGGCGGGGGTCTTTGTCCTCAATGATTGCGGCTGCGGCTGGGTCGACGCGCGCCAACTCGGCGTGGAGGGCGTCGGTTCCGATATCGGCGCGGCGGGCCTCGTATTTGGCCCGCACCTGCGGATCGGTGGGCGGGAATTGCCAATCATCCACCAATGCCTGGGCATAGAGCATGGATCCACCGACGAGGATGGGCGTCTTGCCGCGGGACATGATGTCCTCGATATCGCGCAAGGCCGCCTGCTGATAGCGCGCCACGGAAGCGGTCTCCGTCACGTCCCAGACATCGAGCTGGTGGTGCGGAATTCCTTCGCGCTCTGCGGGGGAAAGCTTCGCGGTGCCGATATCCATGCCGCGGTATAGCTGCATGGAATCGACATTGACCACTTCCCCATCCAGTTCATGGGCTAGGGCCAGCCCGAGGACGGATTTGCCTGAGGCGGTGGGGCCAACTACTGCGATGGGGCGCATGTTACCTCCCAGCCAGCTACGTAGCGTCCGACCCCGAGGGTGGCATCTGTCGCCCGCACCTGCGCGCGCTTAGGTGCGCAACCGGAAAGCTCCAACCAGAGCTCCGGCTCTTCCACGCCGCGTTGCTTAAGCCACTCGGCATCGCTGCTTGCCGATGCCCCCATCAACACCTCCTCGCACCACCGGTGCGCCTCCTGCGCGCCGGGGATAAGGGCCAGCGGTGCCCTCTCGGTAAGGCCCGCGCTGCCGTCTGCGACCACGATGGTAAGGACCTTTGGGGCTGGTGTACCCAGGTAATCGCGGCTATCGCGAACCGTTATCTGTGGGACCGTGGATAAGACGTAGTGGGCCATGATCTCTGGCAGGTAGTTTCCGGCGCCCACGTGCACTTGGTCGGCTCCCCAGGCGCGCAGGCTTCCGGTATGGCGGGTATGCCACCGTGGGGAGCGGGATCCAATAATTTCTGCCTCGCTAATGCCGGCGGCAGCGGCTTCGACCGCGAGCGTGCGCGCCGCCGCGAGCAGTGCCCGCGAGGCGGCGTCGTTGGGGGCTAGCTCGACTGCCAGCGCCGGCGAGGCGGGCATAACCATGAGATTGAACATTATTCCTCTATACTATCTACCCAAGTGGAGGTAATTAAATAGATTCTAGGCACACATCGATTTTTCGCGGTAATGTAACCAGTGATTTCATCCGGCAGCCGTGACGCGCGGCGATATATGTCTAGGAGGGCTTTCCATGTCTCCCACCCCAACCCCAGGTTCCATGCCCAAGAAGGGCCCCCGCCCCACAGCCAAGCCCGTGCCCGTGCAATCTCCGAGCAAGAACGATCCGGCCAAGTGGGGGCGCGTCGATGCCGATGGGTCCGTCTTCGTTTCCGCCCCCGAGGGCGAGCGCAAGATTGGGGAATGGCAGGCAGGTTCTGCGCAGGAAGGCCTCGAGCACTTCGGCGCCCGCTATGACGACCTAGCCACCGAGATCGAGCTCCTAGAGGCTCGCCTGCGCGCCAACCCCAGCGAGGCCGCAGGAATCAAGCAAACCGCCGCCGAACTCCGCGAGACCCTGCCTACCGCTGCGGTCATTGGCGATATCGCGGCGCTGGATCGCCGCCTCGCGGCGGTTATTGATCACTCCGTTGTGGCCGGTGAACAGGCGCAGGCGGAGCGGGAAAAGCGCCGGCAGGATGCGATTGCGGCGAAGGAAAAGCTCGCCGCCGAGGCTGAAGAGATTGCCGAGAATTCCACCGAGTGGAAGGCCGCCGGCGACCGCATCCGCGCCATTTTGGAAGAGTGGAAGCAGATTAAGGGCATCGATAAGAAGACCGATGACGGCCTGTGGAAGCGCTATTCGCGCGCCCGCGATTCCTTTAATCGGCGCCGCGGTTCGCACTTTGCGGATCTCGATCGCGCCCGTGCTGCGGCGCGGAAGAAGAAGGAAGAGCTGGTCGAGCGCGCTGAAGCCATCCAGGACTCCACCGATTGGGGTCCCACCGCCCGCGCCTACCGCGATCTCATGGCGGAGTGGAAGGCGGCTGGCCGCGCCCCACGCGAGGTCGATGACCAGCTGTGGGCAAAGTTCCGCGCGGCACAGGACCGCTTCTTCGATGCCCGCAATGCCGTCAACGACGAGCGGGACCGCGAGTTCGCCGAAAACGCCAAGGCAAAGGACGCGCTGCTTGCGGAATACGATAGCCTGATTGACCCATCGCAAAGCATGGACAAGGCCAAGGCTAAGCTGCGCGAGCTGCAGGAAAAGTGGGAGGAAATCGGCTTTGTGCCCCGCAATCAGGTGCGCGAGTACGAATCCAAGATCGAGCAGCTAGAAAAGCGCGTCACCCAGGCGGAAGAATCCGAATGGCGGCGCACCGACCCTGAAGCGCAGGCTCGCGTGGCCCAGTTCCAGGCCAAGGTGGAAGACTTCAAGGCCCAGTCCGCGGCCGCGGAAGCTAAGGGCAAGGAGAAGAAGGCCGCGGAGCTGCGCGCGCAGGCGGAGCAATGGCAGGAATTCGCCGATGCCGCTGCCAATGCCGTCAACGATAAATAGTGCACCTCGTTCAGATTGCGCGCCCAACCCAGATAGCCGAGGATGAACCGGCGGATTGCATCCGATCGTTTGTTTTCTGGGCAAACCTTGCGGCGCAGGAAGCCAGCGGGGATGCGGCGGCCTCGACCTCGCCTAGCCGCGTGGTGCACCGCCTGCAGGGTTCGGGCGAATCGCAGACCTACCTTTTCGCAGTGGTCGATGGACCGGCGACGCTTGGGCCCGTCTCCGAGCTTGGTCTGCCGCAGATTCCCGCCACCGCACCGAGTCCCGAGCTGGACTATGTGGGTTTTATCCATATCAGCCTGCCGCTTTTAGAAGAACGCAATGCCGCGGAAATCGAGTGCGTCCTCTGCGATCTGCCACTGCCCGGAGAACCCCTTGATGCCAAGGGGCAGAAGGTGGCTACCTGGATGGGAGATACAGCCTTAAAAATCACCCAGCAGCTCGGCCGTAGCGTGGCGCACGTGGGCCTGCTGCACCCGCCGGAGACTTCGCCGGAGTACGACGCGATGGCGGAGGTCTATCAATCCTTAGGCTTTACGCAGCGCCATAGCGAGCGACAACTAGCCATCGATATTCCAGAACAGCCGGCTGCTGCCCTCTTTCCGCCCGGGCTTTCGGCCGCGGTATGGCAGGACTATGCCATACCGGAAGAGCATATCGACGATGTCATGCGCCTTTTAACGGTCGCGTCCGCGGATGCCGATACCGGCACCCTGTCCACCGAGCCCATCGTGTGGTCCAGGCAGCGGTTGGAAGAGGCGCACCAACGCCTGCGTTCGCGGCGCGGGCATACGCTGCTCGTTGCGCTCATTGATGACGCCGGCGACATCGTGGCGCTCACGGAACTGGCGCGGCACGAGGCGGCGGATCCGGAGGTGTGCGAATGGACTCTTACCGTCACCGACCGTGACCACCGCCGGCAAGGCTTGGCGCAATTAGCTAAGCTCACTGCCCTGCACGAGGTCAACGGAGCGTGGCCACAGGTGCGCCGCTGCTACTGTTCCGTCGCCGCCGGCGATGGTGCTATGAACGCGCTATACGCGCGGCTCGGAGCGCGGGAAATCTCCCAATCCTCTGCCTGGGAGCTGCACCTTTAGCCTTCGTGCTGGTGGCGGTGACGCTCGGCGGCCTTTTTCCGGCGGTCATCGACAAGCATCTCCTGCGGCTGCGGGGACGCAATATCGGACTGGATTTTTCCTACCTCATCCAGCTGGCCCGCCGAAGCGCGGACCTTTTCCTCGGCCGCGCGTTGCTCTGGGCTGCGGCGCAGGGCGACGAGGCTAAAGCCCAAGAAGGCCAAAAAAGTGGCGAGCATGCCCACCCACATGCCGATGGCCGGGGCATCCGCGGTGGAGCCACGGTACCAAAAGCCCCACAGGTTAACGAAGAATGAAACCGTCACCATCATCCACGCAATCAGCCCGAGGGTGGCGCGGCGGGTGAGCAGGGTTGCAGTCGTCAGCACGCCCACGCCGAGTAGCGCGAGCCACGCAGAGACGGTTTCCATCAGCGAGATCTTTACCCCGCCGTCGGTGGTGCCGAAACTGAGAGCCTGCCACCCGTGGGCAGAGCCGGCATAAGGAACGATGAGGTAGACAATATAGGCCGCCACAGCGATCCACAGCGTCAGCTTCTGCCCACGCAAATCCATGGTTTGTGCTGCTCGGCGCTCCGCCTGTGCCGCCTCCTGGGCGGCGGTGGTGGTATTTCGCTCTCTCATGGCACCCTAGCCTACTCCCCCGGTTAGCAGCCGCAGGAATCCGCTGCGGCAGCGCTTGCAGGCTTGCCGATGCCCGGCAGCCCCAAGCCCACCCCGATGGGAGCGGTAGTGGGGGTTTGACCCGCCGCCGACATGTCGCCGGCCTTGGTGCGGGTGTGGGTGGCTACTGCGGCATCGGCAAGCAAGAAGAACGAACCGGCACCGGTGACCTTGGTGCGCACGACGTCGCCGGGGCGAATCTCAGCGGAGATATCCGCGCCGTTGTCGTCGATAGGGCTAAAGTGCACGAGGCGCCCATCGCGAGCGCGACCCGACATGCGGTGGGTCTCGTCGTTCTTGCGCCCGCCTTCTGCCTGGACCAAAAGCTCTACCTCCGTGCCCACGAGCTTCTGGTTGTCTTCTGCCTGGATGCTATCCTGCAGCGCAACGAGCCGCTCGAAGCGGTCCTGAACGACTTCCTTGGGAACCTGGTTTTCCATCTCCGCCGCAGGGGTGCCAGGGCGCGGGGAATACTGGAAGGTAAACGCCGAAGCGAAGCGGGCGCGGCGGACCAAGTCCATGGTGTCCTGGAAATCCTCTTCGGTCTCGCCTGGGAAGCCGACGATGATATCGGTGGTAATCGCAGCGTTCGGAATCTTCTCGCGGACCTCATCAAGGATGCGCAAGAACTTCTTCGTGCGATAGGAGCGGCGCATGTCCTTTAAGACCTTATCCGAGCCGGATTGCAGCGGCATGTGCAGCTGCGGGCACACGGCAGGGGTTTCCGCCATGGCGTCGATGACATCCGAGGTAAACTCGGCCGGGTGCGGGGAGGTAAACCGCAAGCGTTCGAGACCTTCAATCTTTCCCACCTCGCGCAGCAGCTTTGAGAAAGCGAAACGATCGCGCGGCATTTCTGGATCGGCGAAATTCACGCCGTAGGCGTTGACGTTTTGGCCCAGCAAGGTGACCTCAGAGACGCCCTGATCTACCAGCGCTTGTACCTCGGCCAGGATATCGCCCGGCCGGCGGTCCTCTTCCTTGCCGCGCAGGGAGGGAACGATGCAGAACGTGCAAGTGTTATTGCAGCCCACGGACACCGATACCCAACCCGCGTAGGCGGATTCGCGCTTAGCGGGCAATACCGAGGGAAACGCCTCTAGCGAATCGACGATCTCTACTTGGGCTTCCTCATTGTGGCGGGCGCGCTCGAGGAGGGTTGGCAATGCGGCCATATTGTGGGTGCCGAAGACGGCATCCACCCACGGTGCATTATCAAGAACGGTGTCCTTATCCTTTTGCGCAAGGCACCCGCCCACGGCAATTTGCATGCCTGGGTGGTTCTCCTTCGTCTTTTTCAATGCGCCCAGCGTGCCGTAAAGGCGCTTGTCGGCGTTTTCGCGGACTGCGCACGTGTTAAAGACGACGAGATCCGGCTCCGTGGCCTCGTCTGCGGCCGCGTAGCCAGCTTCCTCCAGCAGACCAGAGATGCGCTCAGAATCGTGCACATTCATCTGGCAGCCGAAGGTTCGGACTTCATAGGTACGGGTTTCAGGAATTGTCTGCTCCACGTCGGCATAGTTTAGCCATCACCCAGAACAACTCATAACCGTCGCTGCTAGGCGCCCGTGAAGGCAGCCAGGTGGGTTCGAGTGCGCGTGGTGCGGCGCTTGGGGGCACGTGCGCGAGTACCTAGGTTGGAGTCCACACGGCGCTCAACCCCCATCGCGGGTTTTAAGGAGAAGCCAGCTCCTCGCAACGCTCCTCGAGGGCGCTAATGGCAATGCGCAAAGACATCCCCTCGTTGAACCCACGGCGTGCCAATACACCTACGATCCTGCGCAGCGCCTTATCTCTTTCCTTCCTGTCCGCAGGAACGGCTTTTAGGCTGCGCGCCTTCTTTTCCGCCAAAGCTCGGGCCATAGCTTCTTCATCAGCGGCATCTATTTGCTCGAGGGCTTCATCTCTATCTGGTTGGCTGACGCCTTTGTCTCGGAGCTCGCGGTCGAGGACGCTGCGCGATTTTCCTCGCCGCTTATGCCGCTGCCGCACCCATTCGGCGGCAAAGGCAGCATCATTGATAAGTCCCGCATGGGCTAAGTCATCGAGGACATCTTCCACCACTTCAGCGTCGAATTCGGCCTGCACTAAGCGGTCATACAATTCCTGGCGGGACCGCGAACGCTGGTCGAGCAAGCCCAAGGCGCGGAAGCGAACCTTGGACTTTGCCTCTTCGGCCTCCCGATCAAAAAGCCCGCCCCCGGCTTCTCCTTTTTCATAGGCGGCAAGCGCTTGGCGGAGTTGCTCTAGTTTTTCAGGGGCGGGTTTATTCATAGTGCGGGTTATAAGCGGTGGGATTGCAGGTGGACAGGGTTAGTCGTCATCGAAGTCGACGTTTGGGACCAAATCTACGGATTCGTCCGTCAATGGGTCATCGGAGCCGGGGACATCCATGGCGGTAGCTTCTTCACCATTCGCCGCCTCTTCCCCGATGCCGAGCTTCTGGAAGATCTTCTTTTCGATCTCGTTGGCAAGGTCAGGGTTGTCCTTCAAGAAGGAACGGGCCTTCTCCTTGCCTTGTCCCAGTTGATCGCCTTCATAGGTAAACCAGGAGCCGGACTTGCGGATAAAGCCGTTTTCTACACCGAGATCAATGATGGAGGACTCCCGAGAAATACCCTCGCCATACATGATGTCGAACTCGGCGATCTTGAACGGTGGGGACACCTTATTCTTTACCACCTTGAGTTTGGTGCGGTTACCAATGGCGTCTTGACCATCCTTCAGGGTCTGGATACGGCGGATATCGCAGCGCACGGAGGAGTAGAACTTCAACGCCTTACCACCGGTCGTGGTCTCTGGGGAACCGAACATCACACCAATCTTTTCGCGCAGCTGGTTGATGAAGATTGCGGTGGTACCGGAGTTGTATAGCGCACCCGTCATCTTGCGCAAGGCCTGGGACATAAGGCGGGCTTGCAGGCCCACGTGGCTATCGCCCATCTCGCCTTCGATTTCCGCCTTCGGGGTCAGCGCCGCCACGGAGTCCACCACGATGATGTCGATGGCGCCGGAGCGCACCAGCATATCCGCGATTTCCAGGGCCTGTTCACCGGTATCCGGCTGGGATACGAGGAGGTTATCGGTATCGACGCCTAGCAGGCGTGCATATTGGGGGTCGAGGGCGTGCTCGGCATCGATAAACGCTGCAATGCCGCCGTCTTTTTGCGCCGAGGCAATTGCGTGCAATGCCACCGTCGTCTTACCGGAGGACTCTGGACCATAGATTTCTACAATTCGACCGCGCGGAAAGCCGCCGATACCCAGCGCCACGTCGATTGCCGTGTTGCCGGAGGAAATGGCCTTGATGGGCGGCCGGTTATCATCGCCCAAGCGCATAACGGCGCCTTTGCCATAATCCTTTTCGATCATGGCCATAGCGGCATCGAGCGCCTTCTGGCGGTCATCTCCCTTGGTTGCGGCTGAGGATGATTTCTTTTTCGCTGCCATTGTTATAAATCCTTATCTCGTACGACGCTGCGTGAACACTTAAATTAGACTGCTGCAGAACCCGAAATGGTTCCGACCTCAATGCAATCCCACTGTAGTCGCCCACACCGACACCCCAACAAGAGTACATACATCTGTTCGAATATCGAAAATGGACACGCCTTTTCGGCTTCTCTCAGACCCTATAACGTTGGGTAATCTACGCCGAGACGGCGCTCTTGGGGGACATCGAAGTCATCGCACAGCCCTATCCATACACGGCGAGGATCGACGCCGCGTTCGATAAGCTCATCCGGCGTTCCATTGAGCGCAGATAAAACATGCGAATGGCTAATCCACGCCCCTTTTGATTCGCCAAATTCATCCACAACCAATTGGTGGTACTCCGTCAATCGCATGCGCGCAATCCTACCCACCACCACGGAAATTATTCCAAAACCTTTACCAGAACTCCAAAAATGCCCTCCTTGAACAACGTTCAAATACGCATGTCTACAGCGTCTTTATCCAAGATGCTAATCTTTTTCCATGCAGAAGAACTCCGTGGCAACCACCATTGCTTATGTTGCGGTATTTACCGCCCTCGTTATCGTTTTAGCCTTCGTTTCTATCCCCGTAGGCACCGTCGGCGTCCCCATCGTCTTGCAGAACGCCGCACTCATTTTGGCCGGCCTCATCTTGGGCGGAAAACGCGGCGGCTACGTTGGGCTGCTATTCCTCTTTATTGGTTTAGCATTGCCCATTTTGGCAGGCGGTGGCACCACGCTCCGGGCGCTTTCCGGCCCTACCGTGGGATACATCATCGGATACGTGCTCTCCCCTATCGCCGCCGGCGCCATTGCTTACCGCGCTCCACGCGGAAAGGGCGGCATGACCGTGGTTCTCGCTATCGCAGCCATCGTTGGCCTCTTGGTGCAGTACACCTGTGGCGCCATCGGCCTGATGCTTCGCTCCGGGCTGGATGTAGGCCCGGCCATCGCGGCGCAAGGCCCGTTCGTCCTCGTTGACACCGCAAAGCTCATCGTGGCCGTCATCATCGCCGTTGGTGTTCACTCCGCATTCCCCGACCTGATGGGTAAGAAGGCCTCCTAGTGCCCACCATCGACTTTTCCTCGGTAACGGTAGCTTTCGATGAGACGGTGGTCCTTGATGACATCAACCTGACTTTAAGCGAGCAGCGGATCGGCGTCATCGGTCAAAATGGCGGCGGAAAGTCCACGCTGACCCGGCTTATCAATGGCCTGGGTGAGCCCACTGCGGGCACCGTAACCGTCGACGGCATAAATCCCAGCGAACAGGGCAAAAAGGTGCGCGAAAAGGTGGGGTTCGTATTTTCTGATGCCGAAAATCAGATCGTCATGCCCAACGTGCGCGATGACATCGCTTTTTCCCTGCGCCGTTTCAAGCTGCCTAAGGCCGAGCGCACTGCGCGAGTCGACGCCGCCCTAGAGCGGTTCGGGCTTCTAGACTTTGCCGAGCGCTCCCCTCACACCCTATCTGGTGGACAGAAACAATTGCTCGCCCTGGCCGCCGTGCTGGTCATCGACCCAGTGCTCATCATCGCAGATGAGCCAACGACGCTGCTTGACCTCCGCAATCGTGACCGCATAAAGCGCGAGTTCGCACAGCTCGACCAGCAGCTCATCGTGGTTACTCACGATCTGGAATTTCTTTTGGACTTCGATCGCGTCATTTGCATCGATGACCACGAGGTTGCCGCCGATGGCGCTCCCCAGGAGGTCATCAATTTTTACCGAGACCTCATGGCACAGCGTCCGCTCTAGAAAGCCCAACCAATGACTCGACGCAGAACCAATATTCCGCTTTCCGTGTACGTTCCGGGCACGACGGTAATCCACCGGATGAAACCGAGCTGGAAGATACTCATACTGCTGGTATTCATCCTGGTTACCAGCATCTTTTTCAACTCTTTGCCGTGGGCTGGCGGTGCGGTGATCGCTGCGGCATTGACGTACATCATCGCCCGCATTCCCCCACGGATTGCCTGGAGCCAACTCTGGCCGCCCCTAATAATCCTCATTCCCCTTGCCGGGTTCCAGTGGTGGGCGAAGGACTTTGACTACGCCGCGGTGATGTTCCTCAACATCTTGGCCGCCATGATCCTGGCCTTCTTATTAACGCTCACCTCGACGGTCGATGCGATCATGGAGTCCCTGGAAGAATCCCTCCAGCCGCTAAATCGTTTCGGCGTCCCAGTAGAAAACATCAGCTTGGCGATGTCCCTGACAATCCGCCTCATCCCCCTCATGTTCGAAACGGTCTATGAGGTTCTCGATGCCCGGAAGGCGCGCGGGGCTGGGTTCTCCCCCTCGGCGTTTGTCACACCCGTCATCATCCGCTCGATTCGGCGCGCTCAGGCTATTGGCGAAGCTCTCCAGGCCCGCGGCGTCGGCGACTAAGGCAACTTAGCCAATTGTCCGACTAGCACAAAAGCCTCCGCCTTCCCCACCGTTCAGAGCGGATAAGGAAGGATCGAAGGCTATTGTGCGGTTAGTGCTATGACGACGAACGCGGAATCAGGGTGTTACTCTCCGCGCAGCTCGCGCAGACGGGCCTGGACTGCATCGTCATTCGACGTCGGCTGTGCGGCCTGATCCGCAGCGGAGCCAGAGCCCTTATTTCCCTCGATGGCCTCAGTTCGGTTTCCTTCCACCGACTTCGTCGAGTTCATCTCACTACGGATTTGCTCCAAGCGAGAATGGCCGGCCATCTGAACGCCTGCCTGCTGCACCTCAGCCATCCGGTTTTCGACGGAGTTTTCCGCCAATTCCGCCTGCCCCAGAGCCTTGGAGTAACGGCGCTCGATTTTATCGCGCACGGAATCAAGCGAAGGCGTGTTTCCGCCGGCCGATAGCTCGTTCATGGAGTTCAAAGACTCGGAAACCTTTTCCTGCATCTTTGCCTGCTCCAGCTGCGATAGCAGCTTCGAACGCTCGTCAACCTTTTGGCGCAGGGCAGCATTATTACGTTCTACAGCGCGCTTTGCCTGCTCAGCCTGTTGCAATGCCTGGTCATGGAGCTTCTTCGTGTCCTCTACAGACTCTTCTGCAGTCACCAACTGAGCGGCAAAGGCCTCGGCGGCGTTCTCATACTCCACGGCCTTGCTCTCATCACCATTGGCGCGTGCCTTATCGGCAAGCTCCAGCGCCTGGCGGGTATTGCCCTGCAGCTTTTCGACCTCGGCTAGGCGTCGGTTAAGTTGCATCTCCAGCTGGCGTTGATTGCCAATGACCGCCGCGGCTTGCTGCGAAAGCTCTTGATGCTGACGTTGGGCATCTTCGATGGCCTGCTCAATCTGCACTTTCGGATCGGCATTCTCTTCGATTTTATTATCGAACAGTGCCATGAGGTACTTCCAACCCTTAACAAATGGATTCGCCATTATGCTCTAGACCTTTCTAAGGAATGTGGGAATGCGTCGCGTTGTCGTGTTCATAGTAACCCAACGCCTAGGGCTCTGCCGCCACTAATCGCAGGTATCCACCGCGTCTACTCTCTCTTAAGAGTCGCGCACGCGTTAAAGCTCAGAAGCAGCCGGCGCGGTATGCGCGAGCTCTTCATCCATCGAGGGCAGCGCCATATAGCCGGCAGCCTCGATCAGCACGTCCGATACAGACGCGTCGAGCGCATGGCACACGGAGGCCAATAGCTCAGAAGAAACTTCCTTGCGGCCCCGCTCGAGCTCCGACAAGTAGCCCGGTGACACGCGGGCAACGCTAGCCAATTCGCGCAGGGTAACTGACTTATCCGCGCGGAATGCGCGCAGGGTCAAACCCAATGCTTCACGCAGAAGTGGCTCTGGGGTGCGGGCAGGTTGTGGCGCCGATGGTGCCGCTGCCGCAGGTTCCGCGGCAGTCTGCGCCGAGTGTTCAAGGACTGCTGTAGAAATGTTCATCGTAAGTTTTAACGCTCCTTCGATGAAATTTGTTCCCCACTGGTAGGAAAATTTTTGATGATCGCACCAAGTTGGTCGATCGCAGCTCCTACCGTGGCCCTTCTAATTTCATTGCGTTCCGTGCCCAAGTCGTGCAAGCAATAAGACTGCGCTACGCGGTCAGCGGAATAGATTCCTAAAAATACCGTCCCGGGTTCTTTTCCTTCTTGTTTATCCGGTCCTGCAACACCTGTAAGCCCTATCCCCCAATCGGCCCCAGTTTTCACAGCAGCGGCGCGGGCCATATCGACTGCGGTTTCGCCAGATACGACGCCTACGCGCTCGATCTCTGCGACTGGTTTGTCTAGAAAGTAGGATTTTACCTCGGTGGCATAGGTGATAAGGCCGCCGCGCAATACGGCAGATGCTCCTGGTACCGAAGCGATGGTCGCGCTGGCTAAGCCGGCAGTCAGCGATTCACACAAAGCCACGGTCTCGTGGCGCTCTGTCAATAAGGCAACGAGGTCAGATTCTGTGAAGGTCATCGCGTTTAGCTATTTTGCTTTTGTCCATCGATGAGATACTGCACGCCGGTAACGACCGTAACCACGACGGCCATCCACATGATGAAGTCGGTAGGAATATCCATCCACGAAGGAAGCGGCCACAAGTATAGGCCCACGGCGAAGGACTGCAGGACGGTCTTTAGCTTGCCGCCTTTAGAGGCCGGGACGACCTTTCCGCGACGCAGCAGGGCCATACGCCAGATGGTGATGCCGAATTCGCGGATCAGAATAATGACGGTGATCCAGACCGAAAGCTCATCGACGATATTGAGGCAGACAAGCGCTGTGGTCATGAGCGCTTTATCAGCAATGGGGTCGGCGATCTTGCCAAAATCAGTAATCAATCCGCGAGCGCGGGCAATATCGCCATCGAGCTTATCCGTGAGCATTAATGCGGCGAAGACGCCGAAAGACCACCACTGGTGGCCGCCGATGACCAGCCATGCAAAGACCGGAATGAAAACGATACGCAGGCAGGTAAGGATATTTGGCAGATTCCAATTAGAGACCTGCGGATTCACATCCGAGGACTGCGCTGACTGTGCTCCGGGTTGATTCACCCTATACATACTACCTGCTTGGGTTCTGGTCTCGCGGCACACGCCCCCAAGATTTTATACTGGCCGGTATGAAGTATTTTGCAGTGAGTTATGACTACAACCCGGCCAACCCCGAGATAGCGAAAGTGCGCCCCGCCCACCGCGAGTTCACCGGGAAGCTATTTGATGAGGGCACCATCGTGGCCTCCGGACCGTTAACGGATTCCCAGGGAGGCGCGCTCATCGTTGTGCGCTTTGACGGTGATGACACCCAGGTTGCCGATGTCATCCAGCTAATGAACGACGACCCCTTCTATCAACAAGGCTGCCTCCGGGGCCGAAGCTTCCGCGAGTGGAATCCGGTCAAGGCCCGCTTTTAGGTCCCTAGTTGGGTAGGTCTTCCTTGGACAGATCCTCGGCCCTGCCCAAGTAATCGCCGCGGGTATTGCGCACGATTTTATTTCCTTCCTCATCCCAGTCGTAGTGATTGTGGGATACGGCCACTACGCCTTGGGTCTTATCGCGCATGTTCTTAATAACCGATGCAAGAACCGTGATGACCAGGACTCCAACGATGACCACCAGCGAGCCGATGGTGGAGATTTCCGGCACGGATTCGATATTGTCGCCGCCATTGATAAACGGCAGGTTATTCTCGTGCAATGCGTGGAAAAGCAGCTTGACACCGATGAAGCCCAGGATGATGCCCAGGCCGTAGGGCAGGTAGACGAGGCGGTCCAAGAGGCCATCGATAAGAAAGTACATTTGGCGCAGGCCCATCAGTGCGAATGCGTTGGTGGTAAAGACCAAAAACGCCTCTGAGGTAATGCCGTAGATTGCTGGAATGGAATCGAAGGCAAACATGACATCGATAAGCCCAATGGACACCAGCGCCACAAATAGCGGCGTAAAGGCAAACTTGCCCTTCTTTGAGCCATCATCCATGCGATGGGTGAGCTTATCCCCGTGGTACTGCGGGGTAACGTCTACGGCCTTGCGTACGAGCTTGATGATGGCCATATCGTTCGGGTTGGTCTCCGGCGCGTCCCGAATCTCATCGATGACCAACTTGATGGCAGTATAGAGCAAGAAGATGGCGAAGAGGTAGAAGATATCGGACCACGCCGCGATAACCGCCGCACCCAGCAGGATGAATACCAAGCGAAAGAAAAGGGCGATGATGATGCCGATGAGCAGCACCTTTTGTTGATATTTGCGCGGGATTTTAAAGGACCCCATGATAAGCGCAAATACGAAGAGGTTATCCACAGAGAGCGCTTGCTCGGTGACATAACCGGTAAAGAACTGGATGCCGTGCTCATGGCCCCAAACGGCCCAGACGACGCCGCCAAAAACTACGGCGACGGCAATATAGAAAAGGGTCCACAGGCCCGACTCTTTCAAGGTGGGCTCATGTGGACTGCGCACGTGAGAATAAAAGTCGAATATAAAAAAGGCTAGAATCACCGCACCGGTGACCAGCCACACCCACAATGGAATATTCATCGCGAGATCCCTCCGGTCGAATTTACTTTAAGAAAGTGACCGGAGGTCTCCCCCGCCCAGCGACTATCCCTCGCTAGGCCGACACGACCGGGAGCGCCAGGCTACCGTGTTGACGATCTATGCCGAATGTGGGGTACTCCCCTCCAAGACCGTAACTATCTTACACTACTTAGAATGCTCCAGACGATAGGTTATAGGTTGCTTGCACCGTCCGCGTATCGGAATTGGGCGCATCGGGGGCATCGGAAGTAGCAGACTCTGCGGAATCGCCCGCATCACCGTCTGCTTCTTCTTGGTTCATCTCGTCCTGGATTTCTTTGGGGGCATCGGCAGGATCGGCGCCTTTAATCATCCACAGGATGGTGTCGAGCTCTTCCGGTTTGACCAGCACCTCGCGGGCCTTGGAGCCTTCCGATGGCCCGACGACGCCGCGCGATTCCATAAGGTCCATCAGGCGGCCCGCTTTAGCAAAGCCAATACGCAGCTTGCGCTGCAGCATTGAGGTGGAACCCAGCTGGGCGGTTACCACAAGCTCGACGGCCTCGAGGAGGTCATCCATGTCCTTGCCGATGTCATCGTCGATTTCCTTCTGAGCCTCGGACTGCTTTTCCTCGGTCACGCCCTCGGTGTAGTTCGGGGCGGCCTGGGATTTGGCGGCCTCGACGACATCCATGACCTCATCATCGGAAACGAATGCACCCTGCATGCGCACTGGGCGCTTGCCCTGCGGAATGAATAGGCCATCGCCCATGCCGATGAGCTTTTCCGCACCGCCTTGGTCCAAGATGACGCGGGAGTCGGTCAAGGACGAGGTGGCAAACGCCAAGCGGGAAGGCACGTTGGTTTTGATCAGACCGGTGACCACATCGACGGACGGGCGCTGGGTGGCAAGCACCAAGTGGATGCCGGCAGCGCGGGCCTTCTGGGTGATGCGGACGATGGAGTCCTCGATTTCCTTCGGGGCGGTCATCATCAAATCCGCCAGCTCGTCTACGACGCAGACGATATAAGGATAAGGACGAACCTCGCGCTCGGAACCGGCCGGTGCCTGGTACTCGCCGGAGACTACCTTGCGGTTATAGTCCTCGATCTTGCGCACGCGCGCGGCCTTCATATCCATGTAGCGCTGCTCCATCTCTTCCACTAGCCACTGGAGGGCCGCAGCGGCCTTTTTCGGCTGAGTAATGATGGGCGTAATCAGGTGCGGGATGCCTTCATACGGCGTGAGCTCGACCATCTTTGGATCGACGAGGATCAGGCGCACCTGCTCCGGGGTGGCGCGGGTCAGCAGCGAAACCAGCATGGAGTTCACGAATGCAGACTTACCGGAACCGGTGGCACCGGCAACCAGCAAGTGCGGCATCTTCTGCACGGAAAAGGACGTGTATTCACCCTCGATGTCCTTGCCCAGGCCAATCAACATTGGATCCGGGGACGAAGTCATGCTAGGCGCATCCAAGACCTCACGCAGGTGAACCATTTCGCGGTCCGGGTTAGGCACCTCAATGCCCACCGCGGACTTGCCTGGAATCGGCGTAAGCAAACGCAGGTTATCGGTCGCTACGGCATAGGCCAGGTTGGACTGCAGGTTCGTAATCTTTGAGACCTTCACGCCTGGTCCAAGTTCAATCTCATAGCGGGTTACCGTGGGGCCACGGCTAAAGCCCGTTACCTGAGCATTGACGTTGAACTCTTCGAAGACATCAGTAATGGCCTCAATGATGCGGTCATTGATCTCGGTGCGTTCCTTCGCAGGCGTGCCAGGGGTTAGGAGATCGGTAGAGGGCACCGCATAGTTGTCGTTGCCAAACTGCGCTGGGGCGGGCGCTTGGGGTTGCGCGGCAGGCTGCTCCGCCGCGGCGGATTCTACCTGTGCGCCGGTGGCGGCATCGCGACCAGAGCGCTCACGGAACAGGCGCCGAGCCTCCTCGTGCGCCGAAGACACGGCATCGGATCCGGCCTTGGCAGCACCTGCGGCTGCCGCGCCCGCGGCGGCTCCAGCAGCACCTGCGGCAGCGGCACCGGCTGCAGCGCCCTTGGCCTTGCCAGCGGCACCAGCAGCACCAACAGCGCCGGCCGCCCCGGATGCAGCAGCACCAGCGGCACCCGCGGCGCGACCAGCACGCGAAGCTACATTACCCGCGTTGCGACCGGCAGAAGCCCCGCCAGTGGCAGAACCCAAGACGCGGGTGGGCTCGCTTTCTGGCAGCGCCGATTGGGTGGATTCCCCGTCGTCTGCGTAATCAGCATCGTCTACTGCTGGGAAGGCATCGGTATCCCCCATGCGGGAGTCCGTGCCGTAGCCCAGTTCTTCGTCACTGCGGTCCACCGGCTCATAACCCGCGCGGACTGGGGTATTGAAGGCGACGGTGTGGTCTTCTGAGGGGGCATCGTCAAGCGGCTGCACCGGATAGGAGCTGCCGGTCTTGCGCGGAGTGGACGTGCTGCGACGCTTCGGCGCAGGACGCTCGGAGCGCTCGCGGCCGTGCGCGATATCGTCTATATCGCCAGACACGTGGCCGTAGAGATCGTCTTCGTCGGCATCGTCGTAGTCCTCATCGCTGCCGCCAAAGCGGGAAAAGGCCGAGCGCAGCGAATCCGCAACGAGCTCATAGGCCTCGCGGATGGTGATACCCGTAACCAGGAGCGCGCCGTAAATGATGACGAGGAAGAGCAGCGGCACCGCAACATAAGAGGTGAATGCGGCATCGAGGATCCCGCCAATGGCAAAGCCCACAACTCCACCGGCCCCGCCCGCTGTATCGGTGGTGAACCCGAGCGGCGGATTACCGGCAAAGATGTGGATGAGGCTCAGCATCGCCAGCACGATGATCGTCGTGCCACCGGCAATGCGCGGATTAATGCGTCCGGATGGACCGTCCATTTCCATCATGAGCGAGATGGCCAGCGCGACGAGCGCAATGGGAAGCACCCACGCGCCGGCGCCGATAACGTAGCGCACTAGGTTGCCCACCCAGGCACCCACCTGGCCGGCGACGCCAAACCACACGGTGGCGGCGAGGACGATGGCTACGCCAATGAGCACTAAGGCAACCGCATCCGGATTGTTGACGCGCAACCCGCCTTGCGAAGAAGGCGCGGCCTCCTCGGCAGCCTGGGCTTCCTCCTCGGCCGCGATATCGCGCGCGCGAGTTACCTTGCTTTTCTTCTTTTTCCCGGCGCTGTCAGAAATTTCCTGTGGCTCCCTTGTTCTCTCGAAATCCTCCGTGCCGTCTGCAGGTGCATCCTGGCTCGGTTTTAAGCCCGCGAGGCCATTTCCTAGGCCGCGGGCAACATTGCCCATCCCGCGCGCGGTGGCACCAAATGCGGAGCCAAGCCCCTTGCCGACGGCCCGGAATGCGCTCCCCGTACGCTCCTGCGTCGTTCCTGCCGCCCTCCCAGACGAGGTCATCTCCAGGGTCTCTGGCACGCCGGCGCTGGACTGGCTGCGGTCAGACGGGCGCGACCGGTTGGCTTTCCGGCCAGGCGCGCTTTTCGATGCTCGCGTCTGGTTGCGGCGCGATCCGCGAGAGGAGGCATTTTTGACAGACATGTCATTTACCTTAACCGGAAAACCCCACAAATCACATACGCCACACGCGTGGCACGGTCAGTAAACTGGCAATTACGCAGTGCCCGCGCCGAAAAATTACGGATCGCCCCGGAGGCGGGCCTATTTCTAGCCTACAAGGTTGACATTTCGATGGCGGACTCATCGCCATTGATGGTGACTTGGACAACGTCGCGCCCGTACGCCCACAGTAGTAGTTCCCCGACCTCCCCGCTGACGCGGACCACGCGATCGCCGCGATCGGCCACCCCGTGCTTATCCGCCACGACGATGCGCGGCAGCCCATCCGGTTGCAAGATGACCGACTGGGTGGACTTGCGCAGGCTGAATTTAGCCCAGATCTTCAAAAAGCGGTGCAGCTTCTTCTGCACCGCAGCGGAGAAATCACGCGGTTCGGTCTCACCATTGGCGCGGCGAATATCCTCGTGATGGATAAAATGCTCGGCCAAATTCTGCTGGGCATCGAGGAACCGTGCGGGGTTGAACTTTGCTGGTCCCCTCCCCCAAGCATCGACAAGCTCATCGAAATCGCGGCGGGCGACCTTAGTGGATTCCTTTTCCAAGCGCGGCTTAAAAACCGAAAGGAACATGCCTGCGGCTGCATCGGGACGGTTTTCGCGCACCCAGAGGTGAGTAGCTAAGTCGCGCGTGGTCCAGCCCTCACATAGCGTGGGGGCATCTGGACCTAGGTGATGAAAAAGCGCGACCATCTTGGCGCGCTCTGAAGATGAAAACGACATGTGCCCCAGCATACCGAGGACATCGAAATGCTGGGGCACAGAAACTATGCCGAGATTAAATCCTTTTGTAGGAGAACCTACAGGGACTCGCGGCTGGCGTCGACATCGGCGTCATCGGCAAGCAGCGTTCCGGAATTCGTCGGCACGATGGTGGGCAAAATGACCGGCTCGCGCTTGTACTTGGAATCCATGAGCTTGGAAACCTTGCGGCGCAGCTTTTGCACCATCCGGTAGGTGTCATTCTCGCCCTCTGCGGCGAGATCGTTCATGGTGTTTTCCACCATCTCCGCAACCTCGGGCACGACGCCACGGTCATCGTCGGAGAAGCCGGTGGTCGCCACGGTCGGGTGCTCCAGCAAGCGAGAGGTGCGGTTATCAATCACGCAGGTAATGGATACCACGCCGCCGGCGCCCAGGTTGGTGCGATCTGCCAAGGTATCGGCATCGACATCGCCCATGGACACGCCATCGACGTAGAGGTGGCCAACCTGCAGTTGGCCGACGACCTCCGCGCGGCCCTTGCGCAGATCCACCACGACGCCGTTTTGCGCCAAGACCGTCCGGTCGCGGGCCACGCCGGTGGAAATCGCCAATTCCTTATTGGCTCGCAGGTGGCGCCACTCGCCGTGGACCGGCATGGCATTGCGCGGGCGCGCCGCGTTGTACAGGAAGAGCAGCTCGCCGGAGTAGCCGTGACCGGAAGCGTGGACCTTGACGTCCTGGTTGGTGATGACGTTGGCACCAATCTGAGACAGCATATTGATAACGCCGAAGACGGCCTCTTCGTTGCCCGGAATGAGCGAGGACGAGAAGATGATGGTGTCGCCATCGCGCACCGTAATCTGGCGGTGCTCGCGGCGGGCCATGCGTGAGAGCGCAGCCATCGGCTCACCCTGCGTACCGGTGGTGATGAGCATGGTCTTGTGCGGGGCCATCTTCGCGGCCTCATCGATGGGGATAATCGTGCCGCGCGGCACCTTCAAAAAGCCCATCTTTTCCGCAATTTCCATATTGCGCATCATCGAACGGCCGTTGAAAGCCACCTTGCGGCCGTTGGCCACGGCAGCATCGATGGCGGCCTGCACGCGGTAGACGTTCGAGGCGAAGGAAGCCAAGATGACGCGCTGCTTCGCGTTAGCTACCAAGCGCTTGAAGTTGGCCGGGATATCGCCCTCGGAGGCGGATACGCCCGGCACCGTGGCGTTGGTGGAATCGCACAGCATGAGGTCAACGCCCTCGTCGCCGTAACGAGATAGCGCCGGAAGGTCGGTCGGACGGTTATCCAACGGGGTCTGATCCAGCTTAATATCACCGGTGTGAATGATATTTCCGGCCGGAGTACCCAGCATGATGCCAAGTGCATCAGGCACGGAGTGGTTGACCGCCCAGAAGCGAACGCGGAAGCAGCCGTAGGTCACGTCGGACTTCTCGTTAACCTCGACGAACTTCGGCTTTTGGCGGTGTTCCTTACACTTCGCCGCAATTAGCGCGATGGTGAAACGGGAGGCAACGATGGGGATATCCGGGCGCAGCTTCAGCAGCCACGGGATGGCACCAATGTGATCCTCGTGGGCGTGAGTGACCACGAGAGCCTTTACCTTGTTGATCTTCTTTTCAATCGGACCGAAGTCCGGCAGGATGAGGTCCACGCCGGGCTCGCCGGAGGACGGGAAGAGCACGCCGCAGTCAATGATGAGCAGCTCATCACCGTACTCAAAGACGGTCATATTGCGGCCGATTTCAGAAATTCCGCCCAACGCGTAGATACGCAGGGTATCTTTCGCCTGCTTTGGTGGTTCCGGCAGGCGCTTGGTCAGATCCGCACCCTGCATTGACTTCGGCACATTGCGGCGACCGCGGTTATTGTTATTGCGGCCACGGCCCTTGCCATTTCCGTTCTTTCCGTTGCCACCGTTGTTGTTCTTGTTGTTGCCACCGCGGTTATTGCCGCCGCTGTTATTTCCCTGGCCATTGCCATTATTGCCGTTTCCACCACGGCCACGGCCGCGGCCGCCACGGGAACGAGAGCGGCGACCGTTGTTATCGCCGTCGTTCTTGTTATCGGAAGAGTTGTTGTGGCCAGAGTTGCCCTGGTCTTCATTTCCGGCATTGCCGCCGTTATTGGCAGGGGCCTGAAATACGGGCGAAGCCGCCTCGTTGGAGGCGGTCTCAGTTTCCGAAGGTGGACCCGCCTTGCGGGTGACCTTGCGGGAACGGTTACGGGGTTCAGTCATTCTTAAAGGACTCCAGATTGTTCCAAATCACGGCGAAGTACCTCGCGTTCCTCCTCGCTCGCAGCGGTGATAGGAAGGCGGGGTTCGCCAACTTCAAAGCCCTGCAGGCGCAGAGCTTCCTTTGCAAATGTCGCTCCGCCCAACCGCGCCTGAGCGCGGGTCAGTGGAAGAAGCGTTGAGTAATTTATTTCTTGCGCGCGGGCCAAATCACCCGCATCGAAAGCTTCATAGAGTTCTACCAAGGCACGCGGTGCGGCGTGACCGATAACGGAGATGAAACCCGAAGCGCCGAGTGATAGCCACGGCAGGTTAATCGGATCGTCACCGGAGTACCACGCCAAGTCGGTTTCTTGGATTAGTTCTGCGGCCGCAGAAAGATCGCCCTTGGCGTCCTTCACGGCTTGGATAGTCGGCAATTCCGCAAGGCGGCGGAGCGTATCCGGCGCCACTGGTATGCCCGAGCGGCCAGGGATGTCATAGACGCAAATCGGCAGATCCGTTGAATCAGCAACTGCGGCAAAATGCTCGTAGACGCCCTTTTGGGAGGGCTTGGAGTAATACGGAGTCACCACGAGCAAGCTATCGGCTCCGGCGGCGGCGGATGCTTGGGCCACCTCGATGGAGGTGGCTGTATTATTAGTTCCGGCGCCCGCACAGATCCGGACGCGGTCTCCCACTTCCTCTTTTACGGCCTTGAGCAGCTCCAACTTTTCGTCCAAGGACGTGGTCGGAGACTCGCCCGTCGTTCCACCCAAAATGAGTGAATCCACGCCGTTGTCTACGAGATGAGCTGCCAGGCGGCGACCCGCTTCTACATCCAGCGCACCGTCACGATCAAACGGAGTGACCATGGCGACGCCAATGCGACCGAAGGTGTCAACGCCAGTCTTTGCTGTCATACCTGTGCTCATAGCCGTCAAGGTTACCCGCTAGGGCACCTTTTGGCCGCATCGGGGTGCCGCGTGTTAAGCGTAAGGGCTTGCTGCCATCTGCGTTCCATCGGCCAACGTGGTGATATGGAAGTCATCGAAAAGCGCTGGTGCTTGCTCCTGCAAATGCTTCAAACACTCCACCGCTACGTTGCGCAATTCCGTATCGGCATGCTCGGCCGCTCGGGCCCCAATGAAGTGGCGCCACGCGCGGTAATTCCCGGTGACGACGAGCCTAGTTTCCGTTGCATTGGGCAATACCGCGCGCGCCGCCTGCCGCGCCTGCTTCTTTCGCAGCAGCGCATTCGGCTCATCGAGCTTTTCTTCCAAGGCTTCTAACAGCTCATCGTAGACGAAACGGGTTTCATCGACCGCCTGCATGACCAACCGGCGCAACTGTTCATCTTCTTCCACCAGCTTGGGCAGCGCTACTTGCGTCTCATTTGGATGCACAAAGCGCTGGGATAGCTGCGAGAAGGAAAAATGCCGGTGGCGGACTAGTTCATGGCTGGCAGAGCGCGAGAGCCCAGTAATGTACATCGTCGCCGTGGCGTGTTCCAGTAGCGCCGTATGGCCTACCTCCATGATGTGGTGCAGGTAGGCGGAATTCGTAGCCGTGCGCGGGTTGGGCTTGTCAAAGGACTCGTAACAGGCCCGACCCGCGAATTCGACGAGGGCTTCGCCGTCCGTCGCCGTGTCATCAGCACTCCACTGCGTTCCCTGCGGTGCATGAAACTCGGTAGCGGCAATGAGATAGATCTTTAGCTCACTCGCAGTGGCCATACCGTTACAGCCCCAGGTACTTGTCTAGCCCGACGACCAATCCCGGGTGCTGCGCAATCTCCCGCACGCCGACCAATACGCCGGGAGTAAAGGAGGAGCGATCGTAAGAATCCTGGCGGATGGTCAGGGATTGTCCCTGCGCACCGAAAATGACCTCTTCGTGGGCCACCATGCCGCGAGTACGCACGGCATGCACCGGGATTCCGTCTACATTTGCGCCGCGCGCGCCATCGAGAGACTTTTCCGTCGCATCCGGCATCTCTCCCAGTTCGGCATCGCGACGCGCCTGAGCAATGGCTTCTGCGGTGTGGATAGCGGTGCCGGAAGGCGCATCCAGCTTGGTGGGGTGGTGAAATTCCACGACCTCAGCAGTCTCAAAGAACTTCGCCGCCTGCTTAGCAAGCACCATGGTCATGACGGCGGAGATAGCGAAATTCGGCGCGATCAGCACGTTGCCAGCACCTTCTTGGCTGGTCCACTGCTCGACCTGGTCCAAACGCTCTTTATCAAAGCCAGTGGTACCCACCACGCAGTGAATGCCGTTCGCGATACAAAATTCCAAGTTTCCCATCACCGAATCAGGTTGGGTGAAGTCCACGATGACCTCTGCATGATTATCAACTAATTGCTGCAGATCGTCCCCGCGGCTAATTTCTGCTACGAGCTCTAGGTCATCTTCGGCATTAACGCCTTCAACAATCGCCTTGCCGACGCGCCCTTGTGCTCCCAAGACTCCTACTTTGATTGCCATTGTGGGCCTCACTTTCTTAACAAATTTGCGTCAAAATTCTACTTCTTTACCTATCCTATCGCGCTCGCTCATGCGCGGCGGGCAGCCCTCCAGTCACCAGAAATACCACTGCTAGACTTGCCAGCATGCAGATTTATATTGCTTCCGTTCCAGTAGATGACGTTGCTCGTGCCCACGATTTCTATGTCGATGTCCTTGGCTTCCGCGTAAAAGATGACGTCACACACGGCGATTTCCGGTGGCTGACGGTCACCAATGCCGACGGCGATGGCAGCGTTGAATTGCTGCTTGAACCCAAGGGCCACCCAGCCGCCAAGACGTACACCGAGGCGCTGAAGGCGGATAATATCCCAGTCACCCAATTCTTGTCGCAGGACGTGGAGAAAGAATACGCCGAGCTGAAAGACAAGGGGGTGGACTTTACCATGGAGCCCACCGACGTTGGCCCTTCCATCATTGCGGTCTTTGACGATACCGTGGGCAACCTCATCCAGCTCGTCCAGTTGAAGCGCTAGGCCACTCCTTCACTAGTTTCCCTTGTACAACAATTGCATCACTTCCCCAGTTGGGCCACTTGTGTACCGGTAGAATCGAAAGAGACAACAAGGTAGACAACCTAGGAAGTGGTCACAATGTCTCGATCTACTCTCACCCGCGTTATCGCTGCTGGCGCCGGTATAAGCTGCATGCTCTCAATGGCTGCTTGCGCTAGCCCCAGCGATGACGAGGCTGCCGATGCCTCGTTCGCCTCGCAGGAGGAATCCACCAGCTCCACAACGGAGTCGACGATGTCATCTGCAAAGAAGTCAGAGCCTTCTACCACGACCACTGCCGATGACCCGACCAAGACGGTAGAAGACACTGCCCCGTTAAGCCACAATCAACAAAAGGCACAAGGCAATAATCCAAAGCCTGCCTTCGGCGGCATGGGCACGCCCTCCCTCGGGGATCAGCGCCACCTGCCTCCTGGATTGGGTAGCCTCGTTCCCACCGGAATCCGGGTAGCCGCGCATGATTCTTTTACCCGCGTCGTGGTTGACCTAGAAGGTGACGGCGAAGCCGGTTGGTTTACCACCTATACGGATCAGCCCGCCCACCAGGCATCGGGACTGCCGGTCGAGGTAAATGGGGCCACTTTCCTCAACCTTGGTATCGAGGGCACCCCGTGGCCATCGACGCCGGAGTTAGAGCAAAAGTTCATGGATACTGGCATTACACCAGGTGCCGGCGTTGTACAAGAGATCAACTACACCGCCACATTCGAGGCACAGACGCAGTTGATCATCGGGCTAAAAAAGCAAACGCCTTATTCCGTGACCTTCCTGCAGAACCCGAAACGCCTCGTGCTTGATTTCCAAAACTAGGTGATCACGGCGAAGGCATAGAAATGGCCCTGATTCCCACCATGTGCGGGAAGCAGGGCCATTACTCTAACTAGCGCGTGAGGGATTAGTCCTCAACTGGTACCAGGGAAATCTTTCCGCGGTTATCAATATCCGCGATTTCTACCTGTACCTTGTCGCCCACGTTGACGACATCTTCGACCTTCTCGATGCGCTCGTCGCCACCAAGGTTGGAGATGTGGATCAATCCATCGCGGCCTGGGGTCAAGGATACGAAGGCACCGAATGGAACGGTCTTGACTACCGTGCCGAGGAAGCGCTCGCCCACCTTGGGCAACTGCGGATTGGCAATGGAGTTAACCTTTTCAATCGCAGCGTCCGCGGCTTCGCCGGTTACCGCAGAGATGTAGACCGTGCCATCGTCTTCAATCGAGACGTCAGCACCGGTATCTTCAGTGATCTGGTTGATGGTCTTGCCCTTAGGCCCGATGAGCTCGCCGATCTTATTGACCGGAATCTTCACCGAGGTGATCTTCGGGGCCAGGCCGGACATCTCATCTGGGGAATCAATGACCTCAGCCATGGTTTCCAGAATGGTGGCGCGTGCATCGCGGGCCTGCTCGAGCGCCTGGGCCAAGACCTTAGACGGAATGCCGTCGAGCTTCGTGTCCAGCTGCAGCGCAGTGATGAATTCGGAGGTACCCGCAACCTTGAAGTCCATGTCGCCGAAGGCGTCTTCGGCACCGAGGATATCGGTCAGCGCCACGAACTTTTCCTTGCCCTTGACCTCACCGGAAACCAAGCCCATAGCGATGCCGGCTACCGGCGCCTTGAGCGGAACACCCGCATTGTAGAGGGACAGGGTGGATGCGCACACAGAGCCCATGGAGGTGGAACCGTTGGAACCAAGTGCCTCAGAGACCTGGCGGATGGCATACGGGAAATCCTCGCGCGACGGGATGACCGGAAGCAGGGCGCGCTCGGCTAGTGCACCGTGGCCGATTTCGCGGCGCTTGGGCGAGCCAACGCGGCCGGTCTCACCGGTAGAAAATGGCGGGAAATTGTAGTGGTGCATGTAGCGCTTGGACTCGATAGGAGTAAGCGAGTCGATCTGCTGCTCCATCTTCAGCATATCCAGGGTGGTTACACCGAGGATCTGCGTCTCACCGCGCTCGAACAAGGAAGAACCGTGCGCGCGTGGAACCAAGTCAACTTCGACGGACAGGTCGCGGATATCGGTAAGCCCCCGGCCATCGATGCGGAAGCCATCGGTCAAGATCTTGCGGCGCACGATCTTCTTCATGACCTCGTTATAAGCTGCGCGAATCTGCTTGGAGGCCACGGCCTCTTCCAGGTCATCGAATTGCGGTAGCAGGTCTTGTTCTACCTGCTCCATGTGTGCGTTCGTAGCCTCGTCGCGCTCTTGCTTGCCCGGGATGGTCAGCAGGTTCTCCAGCTTGTTGGAAGCAGCCTTTTCCACGGCGGCGAAGACATCGTCCTCATAGGCTGGGAAGAGCGGGAACTCTTGGGTCTCTTTAGCGGTGCGCTCTGCAAGGCCGTTTTGGGCCTCACACAAAGTCTTGATGAATGGCTTAGCAGCCTCAAGGCCCTCGGCGACGGCGGCTTCCTGCGGTGCCGGGGCGCCATCGGCAATGCGCTCTGCAACGTTTGTGCCAGCGCCGGCTTCCACCATCATGATGGCGACGTCTTCTTTGCGGCCCTTAGTAACGATGCGGCCGGCCACGACCATCTCAAAGAGGGCGCGCTCGTGCTGCTCATGGTTCGGGAAAGCCACCCACTGGCCCTCTGGGTGCTTATCATCGGCGATGAGCGCCATGCGCACGCCGCCGACGGCGCCGGAGACCGGCAGGCCGGAAAGCTGGGTTGCTGCCGATGCGCCGTTGATGGCTACGACGTCGTAGTACTCTTCTGGGTCCTGCGACAGGACGGTGATAACTACCTGTACTTCATTGCGCAGGCCCTTGACAAATGTGGGGCGCAGCGGGCGGTCGATGAGGCGGCACGCCAAGATAGCCTCCGTGGAGGGACGGCCCTCGCGGCGGAAGAAGGAACCGGGGATCTTGCCGGCTGCGTACATGCGCTCTTCCACGTCAACGGTGAGCGGGAAAAAGTCAAAGTTTTCGCGCGGCTGGTTCGAGGCGGTCGTGGTGGCCAGCAGCATCGTGTCATCGTCGAGGTACGTGGTTACGGAACCATCTGCTTGGCGGGCCAATTGGCCGGTCTCGAAACGAACGGTGCGGGTACCAAAGTCCCCATTGTCGAGGACGGCGATAGCTTCGGTAATACCGAATTCTTCATCGATATTGAACTCTACGGAGTTCTGAACGCTCATCTAGTAAATCTCCTTGAATGTTTTAGGCGATCGTCGGTGCCGCCTTTTCCACATTGTTTTTGACAACGGTGAAAATTCTAACAGAGATTCCGTACTTTTGAGCTACGGCAATTGCAATCGCCCCTGCTCCCCCCACAAGGATAAAGTGGGTATAAAACCACTAATTCCCCTTGCCGCAGAGCAAGGGGAATAATTCGGCCGCAGCCGCGTCGCACTTAGCGGCGCAGGCCCAGGCGGGAAATCAGATCACGGTAGCGATCCACGTTGTTTTCTGCCAAGTACTTCAGCAGGCCACGACGACGACCAACCATCAGCAGCAGACCACGACGAGAGTGGTGATCGTGCTTGTGGAACTTCAGGTGCTCGGTCAAAGTATTGATGCGGGAGGTCAGCAGGGCGACCTGTGCCTCGGGGGAACCGGTGTCGGTCTCGTGCAGGCCGTACTCCTTGAGGATTTCGGCCTTCTTCTCAGTGGTCAATGCCATGAGTATTTCTCCTTTATTTCAGTCCACACTATTCTTCAACGCGCAGCGCCGCCGTGGCGAGCTCCGCGTGCCGCAACTGTCGTGAACCACAGTCGCTAAGCCAACTGGTCATTTTACAGCCAATTAGCGTGGCAAATCAAAACGCTGCACTACTTGGTGCCCACCGTGCGGAAAAGTTCTTCGAGGCGGTCCACGAATTCACGGACAAAGCGCTCGCTATCCACGCCCACGGCCACCTTCGCGGTAGGTTTCTGGCTCAGCCGGGTTTCATCGGCGATGGTGCGCCCGCGGGTGGGGCCTTGCGTATCCGTTTTCATATTGGTTTCGATGACCTTTACCAACGACGGATCGGCGGCTACCGCCACGGCCAGCGGATCGTGCAGGCCGCAACCGCCCAGGTGAGGAGCCGTGGTGGCATAAGCGCGGATGTAGTAATCCACCATATCGGCGAAAGCCTTGCCCGCGGTCGTTCCGGACTCCCGCCAGCGCGCGGTTTCTTTTTCCGTCAAGAGGGTGCGCAGGGTGACATCTAGGCCGACCATGGTGACATCTTGGCTGTGGCGGAAGAGGTAATCGGTGGCATCCGGGTCTTGGGAAATATTGGCCTCTGCCCACGCGGAGACGTTGCCGGGAACGGTCAGCGCTCCGCCCATCATGACGATGTGGGCGTGGGTGGCAAAGGTGGCATCGGCAAGCATGGCCTGGGCGATGGTCGTGGACGGGCCGGTGGGGATAATAACTAAGTCATCGCCGTAATCGCGCACGGCCTGCAAGAGAAAATCCGTGGCCGGCTGCGTGTCCTCGGTCTTATCGGACGGGGTAAGCAAAACTTCGCCCACGCCATTCTGGCCATGAATGAACGAGGAAATCTCGCTGGGCTGGAAACCGTCCGGGCTGGGGCCGGCAAAGACCGGGATATCAGGCCTATCCAGCAATTCCAGCAGCGCCAGGGTATTGCGCACCGCCAGCGGGACCGTGACGTTGCCATAAGTACACGTCACAGCGATGAGCTCAAGATGGGGGTGGGCCAGGGCATAAGCCAAGGCCAAGGCATCATCAATGCCGGTATCAAGATCGAGGATGGCCTTCATTTACTTCTCCTTTAAGAAATAGTCTTCGCTATCGCAGCCTTGCGCGCGGGCATCGGCAGCCAGCACCTTGCGGGCGGCTGCAACGTCCTGGGCCATGGCTTCCAAAAGCTCATCGACGGAATGGAACTTCACCATATCGCGCAGGTGGCCCACGAATTTCACGGTTGCCTCATAGCCATAAAGATCGGCATCGCGGTCCAAGACAAAAGACTCCACGGACCGCTCCTCATCACCAAAGGTGGGATTCGTGCCGACGGAAATAGCCGCGGCATAGGCTACTTCGGGCTGCATATCCCCATCGAGGGGGGAGTCAGAATGCACAATAAACCAACCGGCATAAACCCCGTCAGCGGGAATGGCTACGGTATCCGGGAAATACTGGTTGGCTGTGGGAAATCCCAGTTCCTTGCCGCCGCGCCCCGCGCCGCGAACCACGGGACCAGTGACCGTAAAGTGCCGGCCAAGCGCCCAATTCGCCGATTCTATTGCGCCCCGGGACAGGCTTTGGCGAATATAGGTGGAACAAATCTGCACGCCATCTTCATCCAGGAGCGGAATAATATCGACGCTGAATCCAAATTCCTCCCCCAGCTGCCGCATGGCTTCTGCGGTGCCGCTGGCCCCAGCGCCGAAGGTGAAGTTCTCCCCCACCGCCACGTGGTGCGCATGGAGTTTGCCCACCAAAAGGTCGCGCACATAGGGGCGCGGCTCCACGCCCTCTAGTTCCTTGGTGAAGTCAATGACAAGCACCATCTCGATGCCCAATTCTTCTGCCAGCTCCAGCCGGCGCTCGAAGCTCACCACGGACAGCGGCGCGCGCTCCGGCAAGAAAACGGAGACCGGGTGCGGGTCAAAGGTCACCATGACGGGGACCTGATTATTCGCGCGCGCATGCTCTACGCAGGCAGAAACGAGCTGTTGATGGCCACGGTGCAAACCATCGAAGACGCCAATGGTTACCGAGGTCGGCCCCACATCCGCGGGGATGTCATCGATTCCGTAACAAATATCCACGGAATCCATCGTAGAGCATAGACTTGTACCCTATGACTGATGCGCTCGCTCATTCCGGACTGGTCATTGTTGATAAGCCTGCGGGCATGACCTCTCACGATGTTGTTAGCCGCCTACGCAGGTATTTTCACACCAAAAAGGTTGGCCATGCCGGCACCTTAGATCCCATGGCAACTGGGGTGCTGGTCCTTGGCATCGAACGCGGCACCAAATTCCTCGCGCACATGGTCGCCTCCACCAAGTCTTATTCAGCCACCATTCGCCTCGGCGCTTCTACCACCACCGATGATGCCGAGGGCGAATTTCGCTGGGGCAAGCCCGCAGCCGCGCTTGATCGTTCCGCCATCGAGGCCGAGGTTGCCACCTTGACCGGTGAGATTATGCAAAAGCCCGCCGCTGTTTCCGCCATCAAGATTAAGGGCAAAAGGGCGCATGAATTGGTGCGCGAGGGCAAAGAGGTAGATATCCCCGCCCGCCCGGTCACCGTGCACAGCTTTGACATTCATGACCTGCGCACCGAGGGCGATTTTATTGACCTCGATGTATCCGTGGAGTGTTCCTCCGGCACCTATATCCGTTCCTTGGCGCGCGATATGGGCGAGGCGCTTGGTGTCGGCGGGCATTTAACCGCCCTGCGCCGCACGACGGTGGGGCCCTTTGCGCTTGCCGATGCCCACCTCCTCGACGATCTCGCAGAAAGCCCCCGCCTGTCCTTGAGCCTCGACGAGGCGCTCAAGCGCAGTTTCCCCGTCCTGCCCGTCACCGAGGACGAGGCCGCTGCCTTAGCGATGGGCAAATGGCTCGAGCCGCGCGGGCTATCCGGGGTTCATGCCGCGGTGGCCCCCAATGGCCAGGCCATCGCGCTCATTAAGGAAAAGGGAAAAAGGCTGGCCACGGTCTTTGTGGCGCGGCCGTCTACCCTCTAAACTAGAGACATAGCGGGTAGATAGTGTAGATCTGAGAGGCGTCCGTTCAGGCGGAGAAATCTAGGGCCGGAACCAGCGTGGAGACCACGACATAACCGCCCTCTAGGATCCACTTCCCAGTGATAAACGGCACCGGCGTCGGACGGGCCAAAATATAGGAAATAAAGGTTCCATCTTCGCGAATATCGATCTCTGCCTGATCGAAATCGAGCCACCGATGCGTCATGGGAAACCACGCCTTATAGGTGGCCTCCTTGGCACAAAACAGCAGGCGGTCTGGGCAGTGCACCCCTGTCTTTTCTAGGCGCGGCAGCTGCGGCATTTCCCCGGCCCGGGCGATCATGGTCAACACATGTTCGGGCAAGTGCTGGGCCGGCTCCGCATCAAGGCCAATAGAGCGAAAATCCGTGGTGGAGGCCGCCACCGCTGCGCGCAGGCCCTCCGTATGCGTCATGGATCCAATAAATCCTTCGGGCCACAGCGGCATTCCCCGCTCCCCGCGCAGGATTGGGTTTGCGCCTGTAAAGCCCAGCTCGCGCAGGGCCTGGTGCGCACACCACCGGGCATCGCCAAATTCGGATTTCCGGATATCGACTGCTTGCGAGACTAAGGACTGTTCTTTGGGGTCAAGCTGCTCATAGTTGAGTAGGTCGGACTCGCGGGCATCCGTACGCACATAGCAATACCGAGTAGTTTCTGGGAATAGGTCGGGATAAAGCACTAATTCACCTCCCCAAATGTCGAGGTAACTGGGTATGGCCACGGGATGCGGTGCGGCTGGTTACGCCATTCGCGCGAGTATCCTAAAGAGACTTCGATATGGTCTACCCCATCCACATTCATCTTTGAGGGCATGTGCAAGTGGCCGTAAATAACCGCTTCTGCTTGGTATCGTCGCGGCCATGAGCGCGTATGCCGCGAACCGCTCCACAGGGCGATTTCTGGAAAGCGCAGTACCATCGTGGGTTCTTGCACCAGCGGCCAGTGATTGACCAAGATGGTTGGGCCCTGCACTCTGGATAAACGCTTAATAGAATACGCCAAGCGGTCCCAACACCACGCGCGCACGTCTACGAAGGGAGCGATAGCTACCTCATCGGTCATGACAAGCTTTTTAGAGCGTGCCTGCTGCACCGCTTCTTCCACCGAGGCACCCGGTGGGCGGAAACTGTAATCATACAGGGTAAAAAGCGGAACAATCGTTATCCCATTAAAAACCGGATAGGGATCCTCCGGGGTGATAACGCCGATCTCCCGGCAGGCAGCAACCAGGTAATCGTATTTTTCTCGCCCCTTGTACTGGTCTTGGGAACGAGAAAATAATTCGTGGTTGCCCGGTGCCCAAATGACTGTGTCATAGCGCTCAGCCAAATCCCGCAAGATGCGCAGGATAAGCTCGCTGCGCTCAGCGACATCGCCTGCCACAATGAGCCAATCGGCGGGATCTGGTGGAGTTAGCTCTGCAATGCGCGCAAAATTTTCACGGATCGCGCCGTGCAAGTCTGCTACTGCCCATAATGTTGGCATTACCGCTCCCACCCCGCCTTGCTCATTATCGTTACGGAATCTCTCGCTGTAGTTAAATCTGTGCTGCTGTTGTAACTCGTTACAGTCACTGTAGCGCAGGTACTAGTCTGCTACTACGGCCCATTTCATGGAATAAAAGCGGTAGACCACGCCTATGAGGCGGAAAGTAATGAATGCAGCCAACCCGCACCACACACCGGTGAGGCCCGTACCCATGGCATGCGCGAGGAGCACCCCGGGCAGAAATCCCAGAAGAACCGAGGCAATGGTCAGGCTGCGCAGGAATGCTGCATCCCCTGCCCCCAATAGGACGCCGTCGAGAGCAAAGACCACGCCGCCGGCGATGACCATGCCAACCAGGATCCACCACGGTTGGCTCATGGCATCAATGACCTCCTGCGAGGACGTAAAGATGCGCGGAATGAACCCGGCTCCTGCAGCGAACACCAATGCAAGAAATGCCGAAAAAATGGTGGAATAAATAACTACCTTGCTTCCCACGCTGCGCGCGTGGCGCGCCGAGCCGGCGCCCAAGGCGGCCCCAGTTAGGGCCTGGGCGGCAATGGCCAAGGAATCCAAAATCAGCGACATGAAGTTCCACAGCTGCATCATGATTTGGTGGCCGCCCAAAGCCGCAGTGCCCACGCGGGAGACCACGGCCGTTGCGGTAAGAAACGCCACCTGAAAGCTGGCGGAACGCAAGATAAGATCGCGGCCCAAGATCAGCTGTTCGCGCACGATGTGCCACCGAAATTCCCACGAACCTTCATGCTGCTTATACAGCTCGCGCACGAAGAGGCTCGCGATAATGCTCATTCCCAATACGGTGGCCATGGCAGACCCGGCAAGGCCCCACCAGTACACGAATGCAGGCACGGCAATGGCGCCGGGAATCATTCCAGCGAGGGTGAAATAAAGCGGCTTTTTCGTATTTTGTACGCCGCGCATCCAGCCATTTCCGGCCATTTCCACCAGCGTTACGGGAATGGCCAGTGCGGCGATCCGCAGCCACAGTGCTGTTCCGGCCGCGGTGGTGGGATCCCCGGTAAGCCACTGGGCAAAAACGCCGCCGAAGATCCACATGATAAGCGTCAAAAGTCCGCCGACGCCCAGGGCTACGTAGGTTGCTTGCACGCCTTCTGCTACTGCTTCAGCGCGCTTTCCGGCGCCGAAAAGGCGGGACGAGCGAGCCGTCGTACCATAAGATAGAAAGGTCAACTGCGTGGTCACCACGGTATGGATGGTGGTTGCCGCGGCGAGCGAAGCCAATTCCTGGGCGCCCAGACGCCCCACCACTGCGGTATCCAGCAAGAGGTAGAGCGGCATCGCTGCCAGGACTCCAAGCGCAGGAAACGCGAGGCCAAAGACCTCGCGTGCGCTTACTGTCGTGGGGGTTGTCTGCCTAGCGTTCATCGATGGCACTCACCAGCTCCGCGACGATGCTTTCTTCGCTTCCCGATGTCATGTACCCGGCAGCGGGAATATGCCCGCCGCCGCCAAATTGGGCTGCCAGGGCCGCGCAATTGATCGTGGTCGAACGCAGCGATACCGCCCATATCCCGGGCGACTGTTCCTTAAAGACCACACCCAATTCCGTGCCTTCAAGGGCGCGCACGAAATCCACCAGAGACTCCACTGCAGAGTCCGAATGACCTTCGATATCGGCCAAGCCTGCAATGAGGATGCCCACGCCCATTTCACCAGCATATTCAATGCGCAGTCCTGCGAGCACGCGGCCGACCATCTGCAAATCATCGGGAGTCGTGGCATCGAGCAGGTCCGTGGCAATCTGCTTGGTATCCAGGCCATAGCGCATCAAGCGCGTGGCCACATCGTGCATGGCAGGCCTGCCCCACCGGAAGCTACCCGTATCGGTCAAAAGACCCGCGTACAGGCAGTGTGCGATGCTGCTTTCGATTTGCACCGACAGCATGTCCAGGATGGTCAATATGGCCACCGTGGTGGACTCGCACTCTGAATCAACCAAGTTTACTGAGCCAAATCCGGGATTGGACGAGTGGTGGTCGATGCACAATACGCGCCCTGCCGTCGCCATCTGAGCGATATCTGCAGAAAATAATCCGGTGCGATCGATAGACCCACAATCCACGGTGACATAAAGGTCATAACCCTCCGGGAGCTCTCGCATGACCTTCACCTGGTCTGCACCGGGAATGGAGTAAAGATTCGGCGCAAAATCCTTGTCCTGGCCGATGACCGCACAGGCTTCTTTCCCACTTTGCTGCACGGCTAAGAGCAACGCCGTGGCTGAACCAATGGCATCGGCGTCCGGGCGCAAGTGGGTGATAATACAGATGCTCTGCGCACCAGAAATGACATCGACTGCGTCCTGATATTCCTTGCGGGTCACTTAAGCCTCGTCTTCATCAGAGGTCTTATACGGATTGGCCTCGCCCGCGGGCTTAGCGTTTTCCTTCAATTTTGCTAGCTCTTCATCGCGGGCCCGAGCGCGCGCCAAGAGCTCTTCCATGTGCGCGGATGCTTCCGGGACGGTATCGAGCTCAAAAGTAAGGGTTGGGGTAAAGCGGACGGACAACTGATCGCCGACGATCTTACGCAACTGCCCCTTCGCGCGCTTGAGTGCTTCCTCAGCTTGGTCATAATCGGGTTCGGCCTCGATATCGTGGCCGCGCACCGTGTAAAAGACAGTAGCGTCGTGCAAATCACCGGTGACGCGGGCGTCGGTGACGGTGACCATCTCCAGGCGGCGATCCTTGATTTGCAGCTCAATCGCACTAGCCACGATTTCCTGAATTCGTTTTGCTAGCCGCGCAGCGCGAGCGTGATCGACCATGAGAACCTCCAAGCTAAAGGGGAAAAATTTATTCCTAAATTACCGTGTCGCGGTATCAGAAACCACCAGTTTAGTTACTCACCGCACCCAATGGAAACCGCTTGAAAACCTCACATGTGAAAACGCGAAACGGCCCGCTCTACCTGCCGCACCTCGCGATCTCCCTCCGTGGAGAAAGAACCTTGAGGTGGGCACGCACAGCGGGCCGAAACTAGCAGCGACTAGTCGCGCGGTACCTCGACTTCCTCATAAGCCTGGATGATATCGCCTACCTGGATATCCGGGTAGGACAGCACCATACCGCACTCATAGCCGGCCTTGATCTCAGTAGCGTCGTCCTTTTCGTGACGCAGGGACTCGATCTTGGCATCGGCAGTAACCACGTTGTTATCGCGGAGCAAGCGAACCTTGCCGTTGCGGACAACCTTGCCATCGGTGACCATACAGCCTGCGATGGTACCCACCGAGGAGGATTTGAACAGGGCGCGGATTTCGGCCGCACCGGTGTCGCGTTCCTCGTAAATCGGCTTGAGCATACCCTTGAGAGCGGCCTCGACTTCCTCGATGGCCTTGTAGATAACCGTGTAGTAACGGATATCCACACCCTCTTGGGTGGCGATCTCCGTAGCCTTGCCTTCCGCGCGAACGTTGAAGGCAATGATGACGGCATCGGAAGCGGCGGCCAAGGAAATATTGGTCTCCGTTACGGCACCAACACCGCGGTCGATGATGTTGAGCTCGACTTCGTCCTCGGTCTTGATATCCAACAGGGCATCTTCCAGCGCCTCGACGGAGCCGGCATTGTCGCCCTTGAGGATGAGGTTGAGGGTCGAAGTCTCCTGCAATACCTTGTCCAGATCCTCCAGGGACACGCGCTTGCGCTGCTTTGCCTGCAAAGCAGAACGCTTACGAGCATCGCGCTGGTTGGCAATCTGGCGGGCCACGCGGTCATCGTCGACCACGAGCAAGTTATCGCCGGCACCTGGAACGCCGGACAGGCCTTGCACCTGTACCGGGCGGGAAGGACCGGCTTCCTTGACGTCCTCGCCAAACTCATCGAGCATGCGGCGCACGCGACCATGCGCATCACCTACCACGATGGAATCGCCGACGTGCAGCGTACCGCGCTGGACGATGACCGTAGCCACCGGGCCGCGACCGCGGTCCAAGTGGGCCTCGATGGCCACACCCTGGGCATCCATCTCTGGGTTGGCCGTGAGCTCGAGGGCGGCATCGGCAGTCAGGATGACAGACTCCAGCAGCTGGTCAATGTTCTGGCCCTGCTTAGCAGAGATGTCCACGAACATCGTGTCGCCGCCGTACTCTTCTGGCACCAAGCCGTACTCCGTGAGCTGGCCACGGATCTTTTCCGGCTGCGCTTCCGGCTTATCCACCTTGTTCACGGCCACGACCACCGGGATATCGGCAGCCTTGGCGTGGTTGATGGCCTCAACCGTCTGTGGCATGACGCCGTCATCGGCGGCAACGACCAAGATGGCCAAGTCGGTGGACTTCGCACCGCGGGCACGCATGGCGGTAAAGGCCTCGTGGCCAGGGGTATCCAGGAAGGTGATGGTGCGCTCGCCATCCACGTCAACCGTGGTCTGGTAAGCACCGATTCCCTGGGTAATACCGCCGGCCTCGCCGGCTGCCTCATTGGTCTTACGGATGGTATCCAACAGGCGGGTCTTACCGTGGTCAACGTGACCCATGACGGAGACGACTGGAGGGCGGTGTTCGAGGGCCTCTTCGCCACCTTCGTCCTCACCGAATTGCAGGTCGAAGGACTCGAGCAGCTCGCGATCCTCGTCTTCTGGGGAGACGACTTCTACCTTGTAGTTGATCTCGTCACCGAGCAGCTGCAGCGTATCTTCCGATACGGATGCGGTTGCGGTGACCATTTCACCAAGGTTGAACAGTGCCTGCACCAATGCTGCTGGATCGGCACCGATCTTCTCCGCGAAGTCAGACAGCGAAGCGCCGCGGCGCAGACGGACGGTCTGTCCCTTGCCATCTGGCAAGCGGACGCCGCCTACAACGTGCTTCTGCTGCTCTTCAAACTCATGGCGCTTTTGCCGCTTCGACTTCTTGCCCTTGCGTGGTGCGCCACCTGGACGGCCGAATGCACCAGCGGTACCGCCACGACGCCCACCGCGTCCACCGCGGAAACCGCCGGGACGACCGCCGCCTGGGCCACCTGGACCACCAGGTCCGCCGCGGCCGCCGCGACCGCGGCCGCCGCGTCCGCCACCGCTCGGTGCCTTGGACGGCATCGAGGCAGGGTTCGGATGCGAAGGCATCATGGCTGGCGACGGACGACGTCCACCGCCGCCACCCTGGCCTTGGTTCTGATCCTGGCCCTGACGGTTAGCGCCGCCCTCATTGCGGCCGCCGCGCTTTCCACCGCGGTTATCGCCGGGACGGTTGCCGCCGCGCTGGCCCTTGGAGCCACCCGGGCGTGGGCCTGGGCGGTTGTCGCCGCCACCCGTGGAAAATGGGTTATTGGCCACACGGCGGGATCCGCCGGGCTTAGGCATCGGACGCGGCATGGCGTTGCCTGGGTTCGGACGCTCGCCCGACTTCTTGGCATCGCCTTGGCCTGCGTTCTGACCTGGCTTCGGTGCACCCTGGCCAGGCTTCGGTGCCGGCTTTCCAGCGGCAGCGCCCGGCTTTGGTGCTGCCTGGCCAGGCTTGGGGGCAGCCTTAGCGGCCCCTGCGCCTGGCTTCGGTGCAGCGTCGGATGGCTTCGGTGCGCCGGGCTTAGGCGCAGCGGATTTGGATTTCGCCCCACCCTGTGCGCCAGCGCCTGGCTTTGGCGCAGGCGATGCCTGCTTCTTGGCGCTGCCTTGTCCGGGCTTAGCGGGCTTGGCAGTCTTCTCAGCCTTAGCTTCGGTGGCATCGCCACCGGACTGTGCTTCATAGTGAGCACGCATCTTTTTGACCACCGGTGGTTCGATGGTCGAGGATGCGGTCTTCACGAACTCGCCTTGTTCCTTCAGGGTGGCGAGCAGTTCCTTGCTGGTTACTCCGAGCTGTTTTGCCAACTCGTGAACACGTAGCTTTCCGGGCACTTGTCTCCTCTTGGTATCGCCTAGGAGCCAAGGCCGCGAAAAACTGGCCTGACTCCTAGTTAAACGTTCTGGACTTTCATCGCTGATGCTTCATCGTTGTGCGCTCATCAGTGTTCGGTCTTCCTTTTTAACTCTGGTGTGTACGAATCTTGTGCAGCTTGTTCCGCACACGGTACTTTTTCGCCCTGTACATTTTCGCACTGTGCTTCCAAGTACCTACGTACCTGACCTGTGTCCACGGATGCGGACGTGCGGAGCGCGCGCTTAAAAGCATGTTTGCGCTCAGCTAGCTCGAGTGCAGAAAGCGTGGGGCTAATCCATGCGCCACGGCCTGGAAGCCGCCGGAATGGATCCGCCACCGCACGGCTGCCTTGAGGGTCATTGGCATCAATGACCACTCGCAGCAGCTCCGTATCGGGCATGCGGCGACGCGTAGCGATGCAAGTACGAAGCCGTTGAGTCTGCGACATCGAACTCCTTAACTTTCGCTGCGTCTGCATGTCCCTTTCTGCATCTGGGCCGTTTACTAGCCTACGCTATTTATCCGCATTTCCTTAATTCGCGTCCGCGTCTGAATGAATATCGATCTTCCACCCAGTCAAACGGGCGGCTAGGCGCGCGTTCTGGCCTTCCTTACCAATGGCAAGGGACAGCTGGTAGTCAGGGACGATGACTCGCGCCACTTGCTCTTCGCTATCGAGCACGGTCACCTTAATCACCTTGGAGGGCGCCAATGCATTGCCCACATACACGGTGGGATCCTCGCTGTAATCAATGATGTCGATCTTTTCCCCACCGAGCTGGCGCATGATGTTATTCACGCGCTGCCCGCGCGGGCCGATGCACGCGCCCTTGGCGTTCAAGCCCTTAGCGTGACCAATAACGGCGACCTTCGAGCGGTGCCCGGCTTCGCGGGCGATGGCGATCATTTCCACGCTGCCATCCGCAACTTCCGGAACTTCCAGTTCAAAAAGCCCGCGCACCAGCTCTGGGTGGGTCCTTGACAAATTGATCTGCACATTGGCGCCATTGCGATTGACCCCCACCACATAGGCCTTGATGCGGTCACCGTGCTGCAGCTTTTCCCCGGGGATTTGTTCTGCGGGAAGCAAGATTCCGTCTTGCGATTCCAGTTCGGAACCGAGCTGGACTACAACGATGCCGCGGGCATTGGCACGCGCATCGCGCTGGACGATGCCACTGACAACGCGCCCGCTAAGCTCCGAATAGGAATCAAAAGTGCGCTCGGCTTCAGCCTCGCGCAGCTTGCGCAAGATGGCTTCGCGCACGGCGCGTGCGCCCACGCGGCCAAAGTTATCCGGGGTGTCATCGTACTCACTGGTAACTTCCCCGGTTTCGGGGTCTCGCTCGGTAACGATGACGCTGACGGCACCGGTGGTGGTATCGATGTCTACCCGGGACTTGGCGCCTTCGGCCTTGCCCTCCGCGGTGGATTCGCGGTAATCCAGGTAGGAATACAACAAGGCACTTGCAATCGACTCCAACAGGTCATTGACGGGGACCTGCCGTTCGGATTCGATGGTGCGAAGTGCCTCAAGATCAATATTCACTTGTCTATCCTCTCGATCGCCGGTTAGCTCTCGGCTTCTGCAAATGGCTGGTGCACGGCGTCTAGCTCACTTTGTGATGGCTGTGCAAACTCAATTTCTACCACTGCGTGGGCAATGTTTTCCAATCGCTCCACTTCTGTATGCACCTCGTTTTTCTGGGAAGTAATAAGGACAACGGCATCTACGGCCGCATTAAGCGCGCCGATACGCGCGGTGTGGCTCTTGTCGTCGCCGCGGTTAAACGTCACCTTCCGCCCCTTATTGCGGCGCCAGTGGCGCGGTGCGGTGAGCGGCAAATCCACACCGGGGGTAGAGACCTCCAAGGTATATCCGGCACCGAAATTCAGCTCACCCGCCGCCTCTTTTTCATCAAAGAAGGCTGAAATATCGTCGGAGACTTCCTCCAATACATCCGAGCTGGGACGCATATCGCCATCGATACGGATGATGACCTGTGATTTCTTTCCCGCCTTGGTGGTTTTAATATCCTCCACGTCCAGCCCGCGGGCTTCTAAGCGAGGTTGGAGCAAATCAGTTAATTGTTGTGCATCTGGGAAAGCCATGCCCACTAGCCTACGTCCTTCAAGGTACAGTCTTTTGGGTGAACCGCCGACGTATTGCTTTAACCTGTGTAGCCTCGACTGCCGCCCTGCCCGCCCTCGCGGGCTGTTCCGCAGTCGACTCCGTCGTCGACTATTTTGGCCCGCGCCCAGAAGACGCGCTCGAGCGCCTAGCCGTGGCTGCCGCGAGCGATGGCCTCGCCCTTCAAGGGGTTGATGATGCGGCCGCGGATATGCGCAGCTCCCAGGCTGATGCACTGTATAAGGAGATTGCGCGCCTCTGCGGCACCGATGACCAAGGTAACGTCCCACACAGCTGTGAGGTGGAACGGCCCACGCAGGCACCACCGGCCACAGATTCTTCCCAGGTGCTAGAAGAAGCCGCCTCTGCCACCACGGAAGCCGCCGATGAAGTCAGTTCTGAATCTCGGCCCATAGTCACCCAACAAGCCATCACGCTTAATGCCTGGCTGCCTGGCGATGCCCCCGATATTCCCGCGCTCTCCCAGCCCCTTCGCGATAGCGCCGCTGATTTGTTGCAGTGGGAATACGAGCTGGTCTTTGGCCTGGATTTCGCGCGGGCTTATAGCGCTCCTGCTGCCGAAGAGCGCATCGATAAGCTCTTAAGAGTCCATCACCGCCGCATCGACCAACTGCAAGAAGCACTTGGCCATAACGGCAAGGTTCCCCAGCCAGAGCCTGCCTATTCCTCCGGCGCAACCACGCTTCCCAGCGATGCGGACTCCGCTGCAGCCTTCCTCGATACGTTGGTTGAACAAGACGCAGACAAGTGGCACGCGGCCGCGGTGGCCGCCGCACAACAAGAAAGCCCAAACCAGGAGTGGCTGAACTGGTTAATCGGCATCGCCGCCGAAGCCCAGGCCGCATAGCTCCCGGTTTTGCCCCGCCGCGCCTACCTGAATATTCACTGTCCGGCGGTCAGCGAAAAATCAGCGAGTTATAGGCCGCATTTCATTGCTAATGCCTCCAAACCATACGTAATTTGGTGGACTACGTGCTTGCTGGAGATTCCACAAGCCCTACAACACAATGAGAAGGAGTGCTTTCTCAATGCGTACTAAGAAGACCTTGCTCACTATGGCCGCAGCTACGTTGGGCATCGCCGGCATTGCCGCACCAGCCGCCAACGCCGCCCCAGAAAACGCGTGGGACCAAGTCGCCGCGTGCGAGTCCGGCGGTGACTGGCACATCAACACCGGCAATGGCTACCACGGCGGGCTGCAGTTCTCGCAGCAAACCTGGGCTGGTAGCGGCGGCACCCAGTACGCGGCTACCGCTGACCAAGCCACCAAGCAACAGCAGATTGAAATCGCTGAAAACGTTCTTGCAAACCAGGGAGCTGGCGCATGGCCTAATTGCGGCGGCCCCGTGGCTGGCTAATACGCTTCCGCCCGCAGCGGTCGCGTGATGCCGCCGCTAACGCAGCATCGCGCAAGCAACCGACTTCCCGCGTTTCTTCATGGTATTTACCGTGGAAAATTGGGGGTCGGTTCTTTTTGGGTTTTATGCCCTACCCTGCGCAATCTTCCATGCGTAGCGAATCAACGGAATCTGCAGCGGTAGACGGATGATGTGATAAAGCTTTTTCGGCTTTCCCGCATCGCGTTCGATCCAGGCGTGGTACATATTCGCCGGCCACACGGCAAGAAATAGCGCCGCGGCTGACGCGCCACCGGATTCGCGGGTGGCGCGATCGGTGAGCAAAAAGCCCGTAGCTATTTCCCAGGCGCCGGAGGCAAAGTTATACAACCGCGGCGAGCCCGGCAGCTGCGGTGGCACGATGGATTCGAAGGTTTTCGCGCGCAGGAAATGCAGGGCTCCCATGGTGATAAGAGCCGTGGGAAGCACCTTTTTATTTAGTCTCATGCTTCCCCACGCTACCCTGCCACTACTTATTGGCACGGGGCCTTGAGGCGGTGCTTTAAGCTAGGCCCGCACCAACTCGAGGAGTTTATCCACGATGTCATCCGCCGGAACTTCCAGGGTTTCCTGCCCGCGGATGCGCAGCTCGATGATGCCGTCTTTGAAGGCGCGTCCCACGATGGCCACAAACGGCATGCCGAGCAGCTCTGCATCCTTGAACTTCACGCCTGGGGAAACCTTCGGGCGGTCATCGAAAAGCACCTCAAGGCCCGCCTGGGACAGCTCTTCTACCAACTTATCGCCGGCCTCCATGGCCGCTGCGTCCTTATTCGCCACCGCCACGTGCACCTGGTACGGCGCCACTGCAACCGGCCAATTCAGGCCCTTCTCATCGTGGCGTTGCTCTGCCAGCACGGCAAGCATACGGGAGATGCCGATGCCGTAAGAGCCCATCGTAGGGATGGCCCGCTTGCCGTTTTCATCGAGAATTTGCACGTCGAAGGCCTCGGTGTACTTCCGGCCCAGCTGGAAGATGTGGCCCAACTCGATGCCACGCTGCAAAGCCAAGGTGCCCTGGTTATCTGGTGCGGGATCACCCTCTTTGACCTCGGCCGCTTCCACAAACTCATCGACGTGGAAATCGCGGCCGGCCACGCAACCCACGACGTAGCAGTTTTGCGCATCCGCGCCCGTGATCCAGGAAGAACCTTTGACCACGCGGGGATCGGCAAAGACCTTCACCCCATTGGAATTCAGCGCGCGCGGGCCCACAAAGCCCTGCTCCAAGAAATCGTATTGCGCATAAATCTTATCGCTTGCCAAGGTGAACTCTGCCGGTTCCAAGGCCGCTTCAAGGCGCTTGGTATCCAGTTCGCGGTCGCCCGGGATCAGCACGGCCGCCAGTTCCTTCTTCTCTTCAGAATCCTCTAACGCCGGGTAGGTTACCTCCACCATGACGCACTTGAGGATATCCGCAGCCCGAACCTCATGGCCATCAACCGCAATGTCCTCGGCCTTAGCCCAGTGCACAAGCGCTTCAATGGTGGCGGCATCCGGGGTCCGATATTCCTTTGCTGCGGGCTGACCCGCAATGTCCTTTTCTGGGGGCGCTTGGGTCACGACTGCCTCTACATTGGCCGCATAATCGCCCTCGGTGGAGCGGACAAAGAGGTCTTCGCCCGCCTCAGATAGCGCCAAGAACTCCTCGGAGGCGGAGCCGCCCATCGCCCCAGAAGTGGCCTTACAAATGGCGTAATCGATTTCCAAGCGGTCAAAAACATTTTGATACGCCTTGCGGTGGCGGGCGTAGGAGGAATCGAGGCCCTCATCGTTCATATCGAAGGAGTAGGAGTCCTTCATCACGAACTCGCGCCCGCGCAGCACCCCGGCGCGGGGGCGTTCCTCATCGCGATACTTCGTCTGAATTTGATACAAGGTGACCGGGAAATCCTTGTATGAGGAGTACATGTCTTTTACGGCATTGGCAAACATTTCCTCGTGCGTGGGCCCAAGCAGCAGGTCCGCATTCTTGCGGTCCTGCAGCCGGAATAGATTGGGACCATATTCCACCCATCGGTTGGTCTTTTCATAGGGCTCGCGCGGCAATAGCGCCGGGAAAAGCATCTCTTGCCCGCCAATGGCGTCCATTTCTTGGCGTACTACGTCTTCAATCTTGCGCAGGGTACGCAGCCCCAACGGCAACCAGGTATAAATGCCCGGCGCGACGCGGCGCACGTAGCCGGCACGCACCAACAGCTTGTGGCTAGGGACCTCGGCATCGGCTGGGTCCTCACGAAGGGTGCGGAGAAATAGTTCAGAAAGGCGGGTAATCATGGTCAAAATATACATCGCTACCCTATCTATATGCTCATTGTCCTCCCTCCTTCAGAAACCAAGGCTCATGGCGGCACAGGAAAGCCGCTTGATTTTGCCAACCTATCTTTTCCAGAGCTAAGCGATACGCGGCGCGAAATCGCCGCTGAGCTGCAGTCTCTTCCTATAGATGAGGCAATGGTCGTGCTTAAGCTCTCGGAGAAGCTGCGCGGTGAGGCCGAATCGAATAGCCAGCTTTATACCACCCCCCACCATGCCGGCGGTGCAGCGTTATACAGGGGTGCTGTTTGATGCCCTTTCGGCATCCACCCTTCCTTCTTGGCGGCGCCTTGCTATTGGCGATGCCCTCTTCGGGCTCCTGCGCGCGGGCGACCCTATCCCGCATTACCGCTTATCGGGCGGTTCCAAGCTGGGCGGTCGCACGATGAAGTCTTATTGGGGCAAGCAGGTAACGCAGGCGTTAGAAAACATCGATGAGCTGGTTGTGGATCTGCGCTCGGGCACCTACCAGCAGCTGGGTAGGCTGCCTTCGGCCGTGACGGTGCGGGTAGAAAGCGTGCAGCCGGATGGCTCGCGCAAGGTGGTCAGCCACTTTAATAAGCACTATAAGGGCCTATTGGCCCGGGAACTGGCGCTTTCGCCTGCCGATGCCTTCAGCGCCGCCGATGTCGCCGCGATCGCGCGCGCTGCTGGCATGACGGTGGAGGAACCACCGCACGGCTCGCAGGAGCTTACACTCATCGTATCCCCGTAGGGTGTGAGTGCCTGCTAGGAGCTTAGACCACGGCGCGGCGGCGCTGGACGGCTGCGGCCCCGCCGAGGACAGCTACCACCATGGCCAGTACGATGACACCGGATACCCACTGCGGGGCCATGAGCCCGAAGGTGTCTTGGCCTTGGAAGAAGGTGCGCAGGTTGGCATCGGGCAAAATCTGCAGGATGAATTTGGCCCAGCCCATGTCCATCGAGGTCAGCACGCTTTCGATGACGAAGTATTCGATAATGAGCAGCATCGCCGCAAAAGTACCGCTGCGCAGGATATATGCTAGGCCTGTGGCCAGCAGGGTGTAGACGATGTATTCCACAAAGGTGAAGAGGAATACTGCGTTATCTGGGTAGTGTACGAAGCTGGAGAAGTCATAAGATCCGCCGAGCGCGCTGTTGAGCAGCATTCCAAGGATACCGGCCAAGGCTGCGGCCGCCACGTTAGCTACGGTGATCACGAGTATTTGGCTCGAGAGCACCTGCAAGCGCCGATTGGTGGATAGGTAGCTCCAGGCTACGGTGCCTTTTTGTAGATCGCCGCCGACCAACGTGGCCGAGGAAAAGATCATGATGACGACGGCAAAGATGGCACCAATGGCCACGTCGGAAGATTGGAGGGCGCTGTCGTCATTGCGGATAGCTCCCATCAGCACGTTGGCGGCCGTCAGCCCAACGGTGATGATTGCGAGGTAGACCCACGTAGAGCGCAGGGAAAATATCTTGCGGGATTCGGAAACGATGGTATTCATGGCTCGTCATCTGCCTTTCTTAAGCGAGTTATGCGGAGCGGTAATCCAGGTGGTCTGCGGTAGCGCCGAGGAAGGCGTCTTCCAAGGAGGGGTGCTTGACCTCAAGGCTGCTGATGCGGATGCGGTGGTCAAAGCACAATTGGCCGACCTCGTCGCGGTCTAAGCCGGTAATGCGCAGAACCTCCCCATCAAAGGAGGTCTCCGCCTGCGAATCGTGCAGCAGCCGGGCCAGCTTTTCTGGCTGGTCCACCACGACCTCCACGGTGGTAGCACCGGAGGCATTGACGAATTCTTCTACTGTGCCTTCGCCGACGAGCTTGCCCTTGCCGATGACCACTAGGCGGTCCGCCGTGAGCTGCATTTCTGAGAGCAGGTGGGAAGACACCAGCACGGCGCATCCCCCGGCGGCGAATTCGCGGATGCGGTCGCGCATCCAGTGCACGCCTTCAGGGTCGAGGCCGTTGACGGGCTCATCGAGTAGCAGATGCTTGGGCTGTCCGACCATGGCGCAGGCGAGGCCCAGGCGCTGCTTCATGCCAAGCGAATAGCCCCCGATGCGCTTTTTCGCCACCTTTCCGAGCCCGACGCGCTCCAGGGTGTCATCGACGTGATCCATCGATACCCCCTGCAGCGCCGCCATATAGCCCAGGTGCGCGCGAGCGCTGCGGCCGGGGTGGAACCAGTTGGCATCGAGCAGGGTTCCCACCGTGGAGGCGGGATCGGGTAGTTCGCGAAATGGGGTGCCATCGAAAGTGGCGGTGCCGGAAGTGGGATTTTCTAGACCGACGCACATGCGCATCGTGGTGGATTTGCCGGAACCATTGGGTCCAAGGAACCCGGTGACCTGGCCATCGGGAACCTCGAAGGAGAGGTTGTCTACTGCTGTAAAGGAACCGTATTTCTTGGAAAGCTGTGTGACTGTGAGCATGGTTTTATCCTGGCGCTTTCCCGGCGCGAAGTAACCATCCTCGAGGCGGATTTAATCGTTCATCCCTGGGGATGAGAAAGCAGCTCCTCTACGGTGACCACCTCATGGGTATAGGCATACAGCACGGCTTGGACGCGGTCGCGGGACCCGGTCTTGGTCAGCACGTGGCGCACGTGGGTCTTGACCGTTGCCATGGAGACAAATTCCTCTTCGGATATTTCGGTATTGGAATACCCCAATGCCATAAGCCTTAAAATATCCATTTCGCGCGGGGTAAGCTCCGCTGAAGGCGGGGTCGTTGCGGGATCAGAGCCGGACTGTGCGTCCGCGGCGGTATGCGAAGCCGGGTGCTCCTCCCCGCTATCCTCGCTGCGGACTTGTTGGAGCACCTGAGCGGTAATGCGCGGTGAGAGCACGGCCTCGCCTGAGTGCACGGTGCGAATGGCTGAGAGCAGCTCCTCGGGTTCGACGTCTTTGAGCAAGAATCCAGAAGCCCCGGCAGAGATTGCACCGTGGACAAAGTTTTGGTCATCAAAGGTGGTCAGCATGATGACCTTGGTATCGGGACATTCCGGGAGAACTTCCTCCGTGGCCGCAATGCCGTTGACCCGCGCCATCTGCACGTCCATGAGGATGATATCGACGGGCTCTTGCCGCGCAAGGCTCAGTACCTCATCGCCATCGGAGGCCTGCCAGACCACGCTCATATCCTCCTGCGAGCCGATCAGCATGGCGAACCCGGCGCGCAGGAGCGGTTGGTCATCGACAAGCGCAATGCGAATGGGCTCAGGTTCCTGCCCCGGATTAGACATGCGGTACCTCCACGGTGATTGCAAACGTTCCATCCTCGGTCTTGGTGGACACACTGCCACCATAGGCCTTTACGCGCTCTTTCATCCCGATGAGCCCATAGCCTGGGCTGTGGTCCTCGTCAGGCTGTGCCATGGGGTTGTGCCCTTCGATAGTAAGCGCCGACTTATCGCTGCGAAAGCGCAGGGTTCCCCTATTTTGGCTGGAGTATTTGAGCATATTCGTCAGCATCTCCTGCACGATGCGGTAGATGGTGAATTGATAGAGCTCATCGCTATCGGTAGGTAGCTTTTCCATGCCGTAGACGGTGATATCAAAGCCCGCGCGCCGGGCTTCCGAGAACAGTCCGGCAATGTCTGAGGTGCCTGGGGCCTTGGTTTCCCCGCGCGCGTCTTCTTCGCGCAAGACGGATAGCAGGCTGCGCATCTGTTTTAAGGATTCGCGGGAAGAAGAGGCGATGGTATCGAGCGCCTCCGTTGCTACGGTGGGATCTTTGGCGGCGGCGAACCGGGCGCCATCGGCAAGCGCAATGACGCCAGCGAGGTTGTGGGCGACGATGTCATGCATCTCGCGGGCGATGCGGTTGCGCTCGACGGCACCGGCCATCTCCGCGCGCTCGATGAGCAGCTGTTGGCCCTCCCGGCGCTTCCGATTATTGGTGCCGAGCAGGTAGAAAAAGCCCAAGACCGGCCAGCCGAGCAGGACCGTGCCGGCATAGGCAAGCAGCGGGCTCATGGTCGCATCGCCCAGGCCGATGTCGCTACCCGCGAAGAACTTTTCCCCAAATAGGCTTGCGGTCGTTCCGGCCAAGGAGCCGAGGGCAATCCAGGCAAGCCAGATATAGCGCAAGCGCTTGCGCGAGTGCGTGCCGATGAGAAATGCCGTGTAGGCAAAAATCGGGGCGTGAAAGTTTGCCAGGGAGGCCAAGGGCGTGAAAATGCACAGCGTCATGGTGCCGGCAACGAAGAAAATGGACTTTTCTTGCAGCTTGGGATGCAGCCACAGCGCCAGCGGGATGCCGACGGTGTACAAGACCGCGACGATGGCCTGGAAGGGCGAATCGGTGTGTAAAAAGTTCGCGGCATTGGGCAAAAGTACGCCAAAGAACACGGGAATGATGATTCGCCACGGCGGGCCAATCCAGTCGCGCACACGATCCGGCCAAAGCTTAGACATAAGGGCAAGGCTAGCGCAGAAACTAACCAGCCGGCGTCATCCCCCGGGCTGACTAGACTGGCGGGCATGCAGCTCCAGTTCTTTGAAGTCGATGTCTTTGCCACCTCGGCGTTTTCCGGTAACCCGCTCGCCGTCGTGGCCCATGCCGATGGGCTCTCGACGCAGCAGATGCAAGCCATCGCGCACTGGACCAATTTTTCTGAAACTACGTTCTTGCTCGAGCCCACCGATCCCGCGGCGGACTATCGCGTGCGCATTTTTACCCCGCACGAAGAATTTGATTTCGCCGGCCACCCCACCTTGGGTAGCGCCGCCGTCTGGCGGGCGCTCGGCAATGAACCGCAGAAGGAGGGCACCATAGTGCAGGAATGCGGGGTGGGAATGGTCTCCGTGCGCGAAAGCGCAGTAATTTATTCTTTTGCCACACCTCCCCTGCGTGCGAGCGGGCCGCTGAGCAGTGCCGAACTTGCAGAGGCTTGCGCGGGATTGAATATCGCAGAAGCAGATGTCATCGATTCCGCTTGGGTGGATAATGGGCCCGGTTGGCGGCTTATACAGCTGCGCGATGCGGCGGCCGTGCGCGCGGTTCAGCCCGCCGCAACCCGCCCCAAGGTGGGCGTGGTGGGCACGTGTAATAGCGGCGCGGGTACTGATTCCGCTGCTTATGAAGTGCGCGCGTTTACCGCAGAATTCGAGGATCCGGTCACCGGTTCCTTCAACGGCGGTGCCGCACAATTCATGCGCTCGCGCGGGTTGGTCCCTACCCGCTACACCGCCCGCCAGGGCAGCCAGCTGGGAAGAGACGGTGAGGTCTTTATCCACGATGACGGCGCCGATATCTGGGTTGGCGGCCGCATCCACATCCGCGTGCAAGGACAATTGGAGGTCTAAAATGAACCTACACCACGACTATGCAAAGCACCTGCCGGACTTAGTGGCGGCAACGCAGGGCGAGCAACAACCGGATCCTAAGCTCGTAGTCCTCAATGAGGAGCTGGCCCGACAGCTGGGCCTCGATACGGACTGGCTGCGCTCTGCAGACGGCCTGGATTTCCTCTTGGGCCGCGGCGGCGGGCATGCCATGGCTTATTCCGGTTTCCAATTCGGCTCCTTCAACCCGCAGATGGGCGATGGCCGGGCCATGCTCTTGGGCGAGGTGGAAAAAGACGGCACACTGTGGGATCTCCGCGCCAAGGGCACGGGGCTAACCCCCTATTCCCGCCTGGGTGCTGATGGCCGCGGCACCCTCTCGTCCATGCTGCGCGAATACCTGATTTCTGAGGCCATGCATGCTCTCGGCGTGCCCACCACGCGTTCCCTCGCCGTGATTTCTACCGGCCGGCCCATCCAGCGCGGCCATGTGCAGCCGGCGGGCGTCCTGGTCCGCGTGGCGGCCAGCCATATCCGGGTCGGTACTTTTCACTATGCTGCTCAGTCCGGCCACCTCCGGGATCTCGCGGACTACGCCATCGCGCGCCACTATCCTGGGGCAGATTACCGGAAATTCTTCCAGGGGGTGATGGACCGCCAGATAGCCACCGTGTCTTCGTGGATGCGCTTGGGTTTTATCCACGGGGTGATGAATACGGATAACACCACCATCTCCGGCGAAACCATTGATTATGGCCCTTGTGCCTTTATGGAGTCCTACTCTCCCGATACGGTATTTTCCAGCATTGACCAGCAGGGACGCTATGCCTTTGGCAATCAACCAGCCATCCTGGGCTGGAACCTTGCCCGGCTCGCGGAATCGCTGGTGCCGCTTTTCGATGCCGATATCAATGCCGGGGTCGACTTCGCGCAAGAGGCCATCAATGGGTTCCAGGCGAAATTCGCCACCCAACGCCGCAGCGATATAGCCGCGGCCCTCGATACCACCACCGAGGTCGCCTCAGCCTACCTTACGGCGATGCAGCTATCTCGCCCGGATATCACGTTGGCGCACCGTGCGCTTGCCGATGCCGCCCGCGGCCACACCCTTCCTGCCCAAGAGCTCTTCACAGGTACGGACTTCCTGGATAGCTACCTAGCCACTCACCCCGCCCCGGATGCCGTGGATGCTGCCATGCCCCGGGTTATTTCCCGCAACATGGCCGTCGAAGCCGCGCTGCGCGCCGCCGAGGCTGGCGATATTAAGCCCTTTACTGAGCTCCTCCACGCCGTGACCCACCCGTGGGAGCCGCATCCGCCCTACGAACAGCCCGACCCGAATGGGCTTGCAGGTTTTCTCACCTACTGCGGTACCTAATTTTCTGGTACCCCGAATTCAGGGGGTGCGCAGCACAAAGCCCTCCGCGCAATACGTTCTGCGCGGAGGGCTTGCGGCCGAGGACTTAGCCTCAAGCCGAAGGCGTTTTAGCGCTCCAGCTTCAGCGTCTTCTGGGTGTATTCCCACATCTCGTTGTAGAAGTCCTCATCATTGGCTAGCTTCATGCCATAGGACGGGACCATCTCGCGAATCTTATCGCTCCAGTCAATCATGCGCTCGCCAAAGCAACGCTCCAGCAGCTCCAGCATGACGGCTGGGGCAATGGAAGCACCCGGAGAGGCACCGAGCAGACCGGCAATATTGCCTTCCTGGTTATTGACCAATGCGGTACCAAACTCGAGGGAACCGAAACGCGGTGCACCTGCAGGCTTGATGACCTGTACGCGCTGGCCGGCAATCACGGTCTCCCAGTCGCTTTCCTTCGCATTCGGAACGTATTCGCGGAGGGAATCAACGCGGTCAGAGAAGTCCTTGCGCACCTCATCAATGAGGTACTTTGTCAGGCCGAATTCCTGCACGGCAACGCCCAGGTAGGAGGTGATGTTATCCGGGCGGATGGACTTGAAGAGATCCAGGTAGGAACCCTTCTTCAAGAACTTCGGGCTCCAGCCGCCGTACGGGCCAAAGAGCAGGCCCTTCTCGCCGTCGATAACGCGAGTATCCAAGTGCGGCACGGACATCGGAGGAGCACCCACCGCAGCCTTACCGTAAACCTTGGCTTGATGCTGCTCAATGAGCTCCGGGTTCTTGGCACGCAACCACAGACCGGAAATGGGGAATCCGGCGTAGCCTGCGACTTCCTTCACCTTTGCCTTGCGGAGCAAGTCCAGGGCGTAGCCGCCGGCACCGACGAAGACGAACTTCGCCTTCACCACGGTGATATCGCCGGTGTGCTTATTCTTGGAATAAACCTTCCAGTCATTTCCGTCGCGGTCGATATCGAAGACCTCGTGGCCGTAACGGATCTCCGTGCCAGATGCGCGCGCCGCGGTCAGGAACTGCTTGGCCAGGGCGCCGAAGTTCACGTCGGTGCCAACTTCGGTCCAAGAGATAGCGACCTTATTGGAAAAGTCGCGGCCCTCTGCCATGAGCGGCAGCTTCTCCGCAAAGGTGGATTCATCATCAGAGAACTGCATGCCGGGGAACATGTGCTTTTCACTCAGCACCTCGTAGCGGCGCTTCAAGTAGTCCGCCTGGATTTCACCTTGCGCGAAGGACACGTGCGGGACTGGGTTGATGAACTCGCTGGGTTCAGTCAGGATGCCATTGTTGAGCTGGTGGGACCAGAACTGGCGTGACTTCTGGAACTTCTCGTTAGTTGCAATCGCCTTAGAGATATCGATGCGGCCGTTCTTCTCTGGCGTGTAGTTGAGCTCGCACAGAGCGGAGTGACCGGTACCGGCGTTATTCCATGGGGAGGAGGATTCCAGGGCGGGGCCATCAAGGCGCTCAAAGATCATCTGGGTCCAGCTCGGCTCCAGCTCGCGGAGCATAGCGCCCAAGGTGGCGCTCATGATGCCGGCACCGACCAGTGCGACATCAACCTCATCTACAACTTGTGCTGTCTTCTTTGCTGAGGACACTGTGTTATAACCTCTTCGAATTGAAAATTTATATACATCGGCGCATTCTGCACCATATATTTTAAGCGCTTTGCGCCCCACACCGCGACTGTTTTGCACAGACAACCTGCCGATGTGTCACGCATTAACGCCTTACCTTACGCTTTTCTTTTCTCGATTGGTTTTTCTCCCCCACCCTGGTCACCACAATATAGGACGTCGTGTAATACACTTCACATTGTGCGGAAATAATGGCAGGTCACGCAGCTCCCGTAGCGAGCCCCTAGAGTTGACTAGACTCGTGTCATGGCTACAGCAACTCCGTCATGGGGGCCCGATATGCTCGGCCCCGATTTTCAATCAGCCACCCTCGACCTTGGTCCCGATCCCGATGGCGAGGGGGAAGTTGTCACCACCCTCGTCCGCTATATGCCAGGCTCGGCTGAAGGCTCCGCGGCGGCGGGCTCTGCCGATTCTTCATCGCCTTCCCGCCCGGCCTTGGTGTGGCTGCACGGGATGACTGACCACTTCTTTCACTCACACGTTGCAGAACACTTTGCGGCGCAAGGCTATGACTTTTACGCGGTTGACCTGCGCAAATGCGGCCGCTCGCATCGGCCAGGCCAGTCTTGGCACTACGTTTCGGATTTGGCCTTATATTACGCGGATCTTTCCGCGGCCCTCGATGCCATTGCAAACGACAAGGTAATCGTTATGGCCCACTCCACCGGAGGCCTGATTGCGCCGCTGTGGATGGATTTTTTACGCCGCCATGATGCGGAGCGCTTCTCCCGCCTGAAAGGACTAATCCTCAATAGTCCTTGGCTCGACATGATGGGCGTTCCCGGTTGGGCGGTCTCCGCGCTGAAGCCTGTCATATATTCCGCCGCCAAAATCGCACCCAAGACCGCCTTACCTGGGGGCAACCTCACTGCCTATGGCGAATCGGTGCACAGGGACTTCTACGGCGAATGGGACTACGACCTCAGCATGAAGCCCCTAGCCGGGCATAAGAAATATATCGGATGGCTAGCCGCCGTATTCCACGGTTTCGATGCCATACACAGCGGCCGCATTAATGCTGGGGTCCCCGTATTGACGCTGCAATCTACCCGCTCCCTATTGGGAACTCCGTACTGCGATGCGGTTAATCACGCCGATTGCATCATCGATGTCGCCCAGACCCGGCGGTGGGCGAAAGAGCTCAATGCCCACTACACGCTGCATTCCATCGAAGGCGCGCGCCACGATGTCTTTTTGTCCCTCCCCCAACCCTTAGAAGAGGCCTTCGCAGCGTGCGATGCCTGGCTTCCCACCATCGTGGATGCCCCTACACCAGCATAAATATCCGAATTGGACACATAGATTAAGGTACAGATATGACCACAATTGATACAGCAAATACTCCTGCCGCAGAGGAACACTACGACCTCATCATCATCGGCACCGGTTCCGGCAACTCCATTGCTAACCGCGACTTTCACGATAAGAAGATTGCCATCATCGAAAAGGGCCGTTTCGGTGGCACCTGCTTGAACGTCGGCTGCATCCCCACCAAGATGTACGTCTACGCCGCCGATGTCGCCCTCGCCGCTCGCGAAGGCGAGCGTCTTGGCATTGATGCCCAAGTCAACAACGTGGAGTGGAGCTCCATTGTGGAGCGCGTCTTCCACAACCGCATCGACCAGATCGCCCAAAGCGGTGAGGACTACCGCCGCGGCGACAAGACCCCAAATATCACCGTCTACGACGAGCACGCTCGCTTCGTTGGCCCTAAGACCATCCAGACCGGCGATCACGTCGTCAGCGCCGATCAGATCGTCGTCGCTACTGGCTCCCGCCCGGTAATCCCTGAGGTCTACGCCAATTCCGGCGTGAAGTACTACACCAACGAAGACATCATGCGGATGGACCGCCAACCAGAAAGCCTGATCATCGTGGGCGGCGGCTATATCGCCATGGAATTTGCCCACGTCTTCGATGGCCTCGGTACCAAGGTCACCGTGGTCAACCGCAGCGAGACGTTGCTCCGCCACCTCGATTCCGATCTCTCCTCGCGCTTTAACGACATTGCCCGCGAGCGTTTTGATGTGCGGATTGCTAACGGCACCAAGCTGGAAGAAACCGACCAGGGCGTGAAGCTCGAGCTCGACAATGGCGAGACCCTCGAGGCAGACGCAATCCTGGTTGCCACCGGCCGCAAGCCGAATGGCGATCTCATGGATGTGGACAAGGCCGGCATCAAGCTGCTAGACAATGGCCGCATTTCCACCGATGCTCATGGCCTCACGGATGCAGAAGGCGTCTGGGCGCTTGGCGATGTCTCTTCGCCCTACATGCTCAAGCACGTCGCCAACGCCGAAGCCCGCACCATCCAGCACAACCTGCTCCACCCAGAGGATCTGCAGGAGCTTCCGCACGACAACGTTCCTGCTGCCATCTTCACCCACCCGCAGATCGCCACGGTGGGCTTGAAGGAAGAAGAAGCCCGGGAGCAGGGCTTCGATGTCACCGTGAAGATTCAAAACTTCGGCGACGTGGCCTACGGCTGGGCCATGGAAGATACCACGGGTATTTGCAAGCTGATTGCGGATCGCAAGACGGGCCAGCTCCTCGGCGCCCACTTGATGGGCCCGCAGTCTTCCACCCTGATCCAGCAGCTGATTACCGTGCTGACCTATAAGATCGACCTGCGCGACTTTGCCCGCAAGCAGTACTGGATCCACCCAGCCCTTCCCGAGGTTGTAGAAAACGCCATCTTGGGCCTCGAATGGGACTAAGGCTTCCTTAGCCCCATAGCTAAAACCGCCTCCCCGACCACGCGGAGTATTCATTCACGCGAGTGGTTAGGGAGGCGGCTTTCGCCGTGCCTAGAGCCTTTTAAGAAAGGCCCTAGCGATTAATCCTCATCTGGGATGGTCAGGATTTCATTGCCATCATCAGTGATGACCAAGGTGTGCTCAAACTGGGCGGTGAACTTACCGTCCCGGTTCTGCACGGTCCAGTCATCATCCCAAATATCGTAATCCAGCGAACCAAGATTGATCATCGGCTCTACCGTCAAGGTCATGCCCGGTTCCAAGATATCGCGGTACGTGGTGGAATCGTGGTGTAAAACCACTAGCCCATTGTGGAAGGTGGGTCCTACACCGTGACCGGTGAAATCGCGTACAACGTTGTAGCCAAAGCGCTTGGCATATGACTCGATAACGCGGCCGATAACGTTAATCTCGCGGCCAGGCTTTGCGGCCTTAATGCCGCGCATCGTTGCCTCTTTGGTGCGCTCTACTAATAGGCGGTGCTCCTCTGATACGTCACCGGCCAAGAAGGTGGCGTTATTATCGCCGTGCACGCCGTTTTTATAAGCGGTGACATCGATATTGACGATGTCACCTTCTTCAATCACGGTGGTATCCGGAATGCCGTGGCAGACGATTTCATTAAGCGATACACAGGTGCCCTTGGTAAATCCCCGGTATCCCAGGGTGGACGGGTACGCACCGTGGTCACACATATACTCGTGCGCCACGCGGTCGACCTCATCCGTCGTTACGCCAGGCTTTACGGCCTTGCCGGCTTCCTTCAGCGCGTTGGCCGCAATCTTGCAGGCCTCCCGCATCTTCTCAATCACTTCAGGGGACTGTACAAAAGACTCACCAATGGCCTCTTGTACCTCATCTTTCCACACATATTCCGGGCGCTCGATGTCGTCTGGCACGGGCCGGATGGGGGTTGGCTTACCTGGCTTCAATTTTCCACGAGTACTCATAATTGCCCATGGTAGTCCTCATACCGCGTAGCGCAGTATCCGGGTATCGCGTCCGAGGCTGCGGATTATTCGACCATCGGCGCTGGGCCATCATTGGGACGCGAGCGGTAATCATCCAGCTTCCGCAAGAAGTTATCCGTAATGGCTACCGAGGATTCAGAGCCACCGCCCAGCACGACGAGCGTGGCGAAGGCGATATCGTCTTCTTCCCGGTAGCCCGTAAACCACGCGTGCGAGCCTTCATTGATCTCGGCCTCACCAGTCTTGCCGTAAATGGTTCCGCCTGCTTGTATTCCGCGAGCGGTACCGCTGGTGACCACCTGGCGCATCATGCCGCGCACGTTATTCAACACGTCCTCAGAAATCTGCGCCGGCTTATCCGAGGCCTTGGTCTCGCGGCCCTCAATAAGCTTCGGCGTTGGGGTCTTTCCCGCCGCCACAGAGGCAGAAACCATAGCCATGCCGAACGGGCTGGCAAGGTCGTGGCCCTGACCATAACCGGCTTCGGTGCGCTCCAGTACTTCCTTGCCCTCCGGAATCGAGCCGGTCGTAGTGGTGAGCCCGGGGATTTCATAATCCACCCCGAAGCCAAACTTCTTGCCGGTCTCCTTCAACTCACCGGGTGCCAGCTTGGTAGAAATATCCGCGAAGGTGGTATTGCACGATTGGGCGAAGGCCCGGCTTAACGGCACATTGCCGAGCGAGAACGCGTTGTAGTTGGTCACCACGCGGCCATAGATATCCATCGTGCCAGGGCACGGAACGATGGTATCCGTGTTCAGGTCTTGCTTTTCCACGCCCGCAGCGGCGGTAAGGATCTTGAAAACCGAGCCGGGCGGGTATTGGCCTTGCAAGGCGACGTCGCCGTCTTCGTCCGCCTTTTCGGTCTGCGCTACAGCCAGGATATCGCCATTGGAAGGCCGGATGGCCACCAGCATGGCCTGGGCGTCCGAGCGCTGATCCACTGCCTCTTGGGCCGCGCGTTGGACGTCATAATCCAAGCCAACCTTGATGGAAGGGGCGGCCTCGGGCGCATGCTTTTCGACATCGGAAAGCGCCGCACCGTTCTCATTGACGACGGCAATGGACCAGCCGGTCTCGCCGTCGAGCTCGTCATTGACGGCCGAGCGCACGCGCGATAAGAGATCGGGTGCGAGGCCGCGGTCCCGGGTCACCAGCGCGGGTTCTTCATTAATGCGGACGCCGTCCATCCCCTCCATCTTGGCGCGGATGACGGACTCCTGCTCTTCTGTATAAAGGCCCACCGAATAGGCAGAATCTGCCTTTTCTAGCTTTTCGGCGAGCTCTTTGGCGTCCACCTCCGCGATCGAGTCGTCCTCGCGGTGCGCCGCAGCAAGGGCGCTGCTGACCTTGGAGGCAGTGGGGCGGACATCGGAAAGCGAGCTCGTATCCACGATGACGCGGTAATTCAACCCGGGGCTCATCAGCTCCACCCCGTTGGAGGAGACGACGCTGGCGCGCGTGGCTTCCAAGGCGCGCAGCTCCAAGTGCTGGTGCGCGCCCAAGTCCGGGTGAATAATGCTGGGCTTCCACCGCACCGTCCACTCATCTTCGGCCTTGGTCAAGGTCATCTGCGTGGTATAGCTCAGGCTGCGGTCCTTGGGCAGATCCCACGTGACCTTATAATCCGCCGTGGCCACGGTTTCGTCCTGCTTTACCCCCTCGAGTTCAATATCGAGGCCCTCTGCCTGCAAGCCCGAATAAGTATCATCGAGGGCCTGCGTGGCGTCATCGGGGGAATCCGTAAGCTCCTCCAAGCCCTCGTTATTTCGGCTCTCCATGCCTTCAATGAACTCTTCTGCCACCGGCTGTGCAGATACGGGCTTAGGGGTACAAGCAACCACACCAGTTGCAGCAAGCGAGACCGTAGCAACCAGTGCGAATAACTTCTTCATGCTTTGGCACATTAGCAGCGCATGCAGCAAAAAAGACTGCCCCACACCGAGGTGCGGGGCAGTCCATTAAAAATTAGCGCGTTGAAGAATGCGGCTTACTGCGTCACGCGGACATCGGCCTTAGCGCCGTCCACGGCTTCGAGACCTTGCTCATCTGCAATGCGCATTGCCTCTTCAATGAGGGTTTCCACGATCTTGTCTTCCGGCACGGTGCGCACCACTTCGCCCTTGACGAAGATCTGGCCCTTGCCGTTGCCGGACGCCACGCCCAAGTCGGCGTCACGGGCCTCGCCCGGGCCGTTGACGACGCAACCCATGACGGCAACGCGGATGGGAAATTCCATTCCCTCGAGGCCGGCGGTAACTTCTTCCGCCAGCTTGTACACGTCCACCTGCGCGCGGCCGCACGACGGGCAGGACACGATTTCCAGCTTGCGCGGCCGCAAGTTGAAGGACTGGAGAATCTGGTCTCCCACCTTGACCTCTTCTTCCGGCGGGGCGGACAGCGAGACGCGAATCGTATCGCCGATGCCTTCTGCCAAAAGGGCGCCGAAAGCGACGGAGGACTTAATGGTGCCCATGAACTTCGGGCCCGCTTCCGTCACACCCAAGTGCAGTGGGTAATCGGTCTGCGCGGCCAGCTGGCGGTAAGCCTCCACCATCAGGACCGGGTCAGAGTGCTTAACGGAGATGGCGATATCGCCAAAGCCGTGCTCCTCGAACAGGCCCGCCTCCCAGATAGCGGACTCCACGAGCGCCTCTGGGGTGGCTTTGCCGTACTTTTCCAACAGGCGCTTATCCAGCGAACCGCCATTGACGCCAATGCGGATGGGGATTCCCGCATCGCCAGCGGCCTTTGCCACTTCTTTAACGCGGCCATCAAATTCACGGATGTTGCCGGGGTTGACGCGAATTGCCGCGCAGCCAGCATCGATAGCCTGGAAGATGTACTTGGGCTGGAAGTGGATATCCGCGATGACCGGGATCGGGGATTTCTTGGCGATGGCCGGCAGCGCCTCCGCATCCACCGGCTTTGGGCAGGCCACGCGCACGATATCGCAGCCAGAGGCAGTAAGCTGTGCGATTTGCTGCAGGGTGCCGTTGATGTCATGGGTCTTGGTATTAGTCATCGACTGCACCGAAATTGGGTAGTCAGAACCAACGCCCACTGGGCCTACGTGCAATTGCCGCGTTTTCCGGCGCGGGTGCAATACTGGCGGAGGCCCGTCAGGAATTCCTAGACCAATAGGACTAGACATGAATGCTCCTTATTTCTAGCTCGTGGCTCGTTGCTAAATGTTATTGCACAATAAGTGTTGAACGTCCCCACTCTAGCACTAGATGGTTAAGCGCTAAAGTGCGCGCTCGCGCTGCACACGTGCGCTAAGCGTTGGGCGCTCTACTCACGCCGCGCGGCGGGCACAGGGGCTAACGAACCTAGCCAAATAGCCTGATCGGATTGACCACATCCGCGATGATTATCACTACGCCCAGCGCCATAAGTAAGGCCGCCATGACATAGGTGATGGGCATAAGCCTGGTGTAATCGGCCGGACCCAGCGGCTGCTTGCCCATCAATTTGCGAATGCCATCGCGGATCTTCTCATACAAGATGACCGCGATATGGCCGCCGTCAAAGGGCGGCAGCGGAATGAGATTAAACAGGGCAAGGAAGAAGTTTAGCGTCGCCAGCATCATGAAGAACGATGCCCACAGGGAACGCTCCACGAGTTCGCCACCAACCCGCGATGCACCGACGACAGACATCGGCCCGTTGACATCCCGCTCGTGGCCAAAGATGGAGGCCACCACGCCCGGTACCTTAGCGGGGAATTGTTTGATTCCCTCCACCGTGGCCTCGAGCGAATAGGTGGTGAAATGCCACGTTGCGGGAACCGCCTGCGTTGCTGAATACTTCTCGACGATGTCGAGGACCTCATTGCTCAGCCCGATCGAACCGGCGTCGACCAAGTCGCCCTGCTGATTCAGGCGCTTGACCGTTTCCAATTCGATGGAGAAGTCTTTTTCCTCACCGTCTCGCTCTACGGTAAGCGTCACGGTCTCGCCGGGGCGCTGCATGACCTCATCGCGCAATTGCGTAAAGGAATCAAGGTGCTCGCCATCGAGCGCGAGAATGATATCGCCTTCCTGGACACCGGCCTTACCAGCGGGCCCGTTCCCGGTGCACGATTCCAGCTCCTGGTTTTCTTTTTGGTCAGCGGTGCAGGTTACCTCCCCCACCCGCGGGCGCACATCGGCATCTGGGTTGGGTAGCCCCGCAGTCATCGCCACGAAATACAAGATGACAAAGCCGAGGATGAGGTTAACCCCAATACCGCCTGCAAGAACGATGATGCGTTGCCACCATGGCTTTTTATACATTGCATAGGGCTTTTCTTCCTCCGTAAGGAATTCATCCTGCGCGGTCATCCCGGCGATATCGCAAAATCCACCCACCGGGAACGCGGCAAGGCCGTATTCGGTATGCCCCTTGCGGAAGGAGAAAACGCGCGGGCCAAAGCCAATGAAATACCGCCGCACCCGCATGCCAAAGGCGCGGGCAGTAAACATATGCCCTGCCTCATGGAGTGCCACGGTCAGCCCGATGCCAAGGGCGAAAAACACTATGCCCAGCAAATTTGCCATTAAAGAAAGCTTTCTAGTCAGCTAAACGGTCAATGCGCGCATTCGCGCGCCTGCGAGCCTCACCCTCTACGGCGAGGATTTCATCGAGGGTAGAGACTACACCAGCAAACTGGGAAGACTCCCCGAGGATCTCGCCTACAACATCAACAATCTCTGGGAAGTGGATACGCCCGGCCAAAAAGGCCGCCGCGGCCTCTTCATTGGCAGCGTTATAAATCACTCCAGTTCCCTGCGCCGCAGCCTCGCGGGCGAGGGATACGGCGGGAAAAGAGACATCATCAAGCGGCTCAAAATGCCACGTATGCGCTTGTGAAAAATCGAGCGCCGGCTGCGCCCCCGGCACACGCTGGGGCCAATTCAGCGCCAGGGAGATGGGCAGCTTCATCGATGGCGGAGAGGCCTGGGCGATAGTGCAGCCATCTTTAAAAGTGGCCATCGAGTGAATGACCGACTGCGGGTGAACCGTGACATCGATGCGCTCTGGCTCGATATCAAAAAGCAGCGTGGCCTCAATGAGCTCGAGCCCCTTATTGATCAAGGTGGCTGAATTCAGCGTATTCATCTGCCCCATGGACCATGTAGGGTGCTGCGCGGCTTGCTGCGGGGTAACGTCCCACATCTGCTCACGCGTCTGACCGCGGAAGGGGCCGCCCGAGGCCGTGAGAACGAGCTTGGCTAGCTCGCTCTCTTCGCCCGCGCGCAGGCATTGCGCCATCGCAGAGTGCTCCGAATCCACGGGGATGATCTGGCCTGGCCGCGCGGATTTCGTGACCAGCGTGCCGCCGGCAACCAAGGACTCCTTATTCGCTAGCGCGAGGTACTCGCCGATTTCCAGCGTAGCCAGCGTGGCCTTGAGCCCGAGGGAGCCCACTAGGGCATTGAGCACGGTATCGGCGGGAACCGAGCGCACCAGCTCTTCGGCTGCACCGGCGCCGGAAAGTACTGTGCCGCCTAAATCAGCAGAAACCTCCGCAGCCGCCGCAGTCTGTGCCACGGCAATGTGGTCAAACGAAAGGTTGAAGGCGCGGGCCTGCTCAATGATCTGCTGCGGGTTAGAACCGCCCGCAGCAATGCCCACGACCTCAAACTTATCGGGGTTATCTGCAATCACTTCTAATGCTTGCGTGCCAATAGAGCCGGTGGAGCCGAGAATAAGTATTCGCTGAGTAGTCACCCCTCTACCCTAGCGGTCATTTACGCCGCCCGGCTATGGGGTGGATCCGGGCAAGAAGGCGGGGGTGTTTAATCGCCTTTGCAGCCACGATGTTTTAAAATAGTAGGCAGTCAAATGGCATTGGTGTGCCCTCGATAAAAGGACACACGCGATAGCGAAGGAGAGCAAGTGTCTTCCCACAAGCCGGTACCGCAGGTTTATGACGGTGTTTCTACCGAAGATGTTCCATCCGCAGGCTTCGGTTGGTCCCGCATCAGCCGCTCTGGTGTGCAAATCGCGGGTTGGATCTCCGTGATTTTCATGATTGGTTTCAACTTTGGTAACCACAAGGGCCACGTGGAGACCGTCTGGCTCGTCGCCCTGACCGTCCTTTTGGTTGTGGGCCTGCTCATCTTCACCTTCGAGCCGAAGCTCAACCAGGTGCGCACCATCACCTCTAATAATAAGCCGGCCGACCACCAAGAACGGGACTGGACTTATGACCAGAAGACCGTATCCGGTGCCTACACCGAGTTGACCGACTCCCAGCTGCGCGCGTTGAATATCGAGCCTTCCCGCGTAGCCCACCTGCGTGTTGACTCCGCGTCCGACGCTGCCGAGGTAAGCTCCGGCAAGCACGCGCTGTAATCCTAGCTACGGAAAACCGCCGGGCCGCCTTAATGCGAGGGGCTCGGCGGTTTTGTGGTTTTACCGGGTACGTAGCCGTACTGCGTTTGACTGCACCGCACGTGTAAACGCAGAATACAACGAGAAAACCACCTAAGCACTTATCCAAAAATGCCTAGGTGGCTGTGACAGCGGGCTCTTAGGCCGACATGTCTTCTCGTTCATCGGCGGCAAGTTGGCCACAGGCTGCCGCGATTTCATCGCCCTTAGTATCACGCACAGTGCACGGCACTCCCTGTGCCTGGACGCGGCGCACGAATTCATTAAGCCGCGCCTTGGGAGCTGCATCCCATTCCGAGCCCGGCGTCGGGTTGAGCGGGATCACGTTGACGTGCACCTTGGAGCCGAGCTTCTGGTGCAGCTTGCGGCCCAGCATATCGGCGCGGAAATCCTGGTCATTCTTATCCCGGATAAGGGCGTACTCGATAGACACGCGGCGGGCGGATTTATCGGCGTAGTACCGTGCGGCATCGAGGACCTCATCAACGGACCAGCGGTTATTTACCGGAACCAAGCTATCGCGCAGCTCATCATCCGGCGTGTGCAGCGACACCGCAAGCGTGCAGGCAAGGTCTTCGTCCGCGAGCTTGCGGATGGCAGGTGCCAAACCCACGGTGGATACGGTCACATTGCGCTGCGAGAGCCCAAAGCCCGTTCCATCCTGGCCGGTAATCTGGCGCACCGCCTGGACCACGCGCTTGTAGTTTGCCAGCGGCTCTCCCATGCCCATGAAGACCACATTGGACAAGCGTCCGCCTTCGGCCGCCATTGCTGCGGCTGCGTGGCGGAACTGTTCGACGATTTCGCCTGTAGAAAGGTTGCGGTCTAGTCCGCCCTGCCCGGTAGCACAGAACGGGCAGGCCATTCCGCAGCCAGCCTGGGAAGAAATGCACAAGGTAGCACGGCCGGGGTACCGCATCAGGACGGACTCCAATAGGGTGCCGTCGTGCAAGCGCCACAGGGACTTAGTGGTCTCCCCATCATCAGTAGAAGTCGTACGAATAGGCTTCATGAGCTCAGGGAAGAATGCCTCCTTCACCTCCTCGCGCTTGCCGGCGGGGATATCCGTCATCTCTTCGACGTCGTCAGTAAGATGCTCGTAGTAGTGCTTGGCAATTTGCTTAGCACGGAATTTAGGTAGGCCGATGTCTGCGAGCTTATCGATGCGCTCGCTTTCAGAGAGATCCGCAAAGTGCTTGGGTGGCAGACCGCGCCGCGGCGCGGAGAAGTTAAGTTTTACTGGTTGAGCCATAATGATGCCCATCTTTCCACGGTTTACCGGTACTTTTCCAATTGGGAACGCCTCAATTTATAGCCAAGTGGAATTTTGGAAGGGTTTACAGAAATAATGGATATATGACCAATCCGAAATACCCCGAAGATGACTTTTCCACCTCCGATGATGAGGCCACCGCGGCAGAAGATCATGCTGCTCTGGCCGAATCTGGAAGCAAGGAAGTCTCCACCGGCGCCGGCACCACCGAACCCGCTGCCGCACCACAAAAAGCCCAAGGCTCGTTCGCCGCTAGCACCTGGGCAGCTCTCATCGTAGGCTTCCTCTTGCTGATCGTGTTGATCATCTTCATTCTGCAAAACCAGCAAGAAGTTCCTATGAACTTCCTCGGCTGGTCGGGTCAGTTCCCAGCAGGCATTGCCTACCTGATGTTTACCATTGGCGGCGCTCTCATCATGGCGCTTGTGGGTGTGTGGCGCATGCTCGAATTGCGCCGCCAATTGCGCAAGCAGGCCCAAGGCTAAATAGCCCTACCGCCGCTCTCCTCCCTGCCCCCCCGAAATGTTATTTCGGTGACGCAGCGGGAAGCGGCGGTTTTATATTCAGCACCCTCTGACACGCGGTGGCCCCAGCTCGGATTAGACCGCAATGTTTGCCATAAAACTCATGGCCACCCAAGTAACCATGGCAGAGGGAAGCATGCCATCAAGGCGGTCCATAAGGCCGCCGTGTCCAGGGAGAATGTGGGACATGTCTTTAATGCCCAGCTCTCGTTTAAATTGCGATTCCACCAAGTCACCCAGCGAGGCGCAAATAACAAGGCCAAGGCCCATCAAGGCACCTACCCACGCCGAGTGGTGCAAGAGGAAGTGGACGGAAAGCGCCCCAACGATGATGCCGAAGGCGATGGAGCCGCAAAATCCCTCCCAGGATTTCTTCGGGCTCACGGCCGGTGCCATGGGGTGGGAACCAAACATGACGCCGACGACATAGCCGCCCGTATCGGAGGCGACCACGCACAACATAAAGACCATGATGGAAGCGGCGCCGCTGGCCACCGGGGAAGAAATCAGCGACAGCATCGCTGCAAAGGTCGCAAACAGTGGAATCCACGTCAGCACGAAGATACCGACGGACATGTCCCGCAGGTAATTGATGGGTGGGCGATGCCGCCCGTTATGAAAAAGTCTGCCGAACATCAAAATGAGCACGGCGGTGACGTAGACGGCCACGAGGCCGGGCGCGCCGAGCGGCCAAGAAATCCACACCATGGCTTGGCCCAAAATGATTAACAGGGTGCGCGGGATATAGTACGAGTTCTCCCGCAAGCGGGTAAGGACTTCCCACATTGCCCCGCCGACCGCGACGGCTACCACCGCATACCAGGCCAAGGGGCCAGCCCAGACGGCGAGGACGACGAGGGCGCCAAGTCCCACGCCTACTCCAATAGCCGCCGGCAAGTCACGGCCGGGACCATTTTTCGGCTGCGGCAATCGGCGGTTCAAGGCGTCACTCACCGTGACCGGCTCCTTTCACTTGGCGTTGTATGCGCGTCGCGGGGCTTATCTATTTCCTATACAAAAATACTACGTATAGAAAAGCGCCGCCGGCCGATGTGGGCGCGGCGGCAGCGGAAAAGGCCTAGACCTCCATCAATTCGGATTCCTTGTTTTCCACTAGCTTGTCAACCTGATCGACGTAACCAGCGGTAATCTTTTCCATTTCCTTTTCTGCGGCAAGGACCTCATCCTCGCCCTCTTCGCCATCCTTTTGGAGCTTCTTCAGCTGCTCCATGGCCTTGCGGCGGATATTACGGATGGCAATCTTGCCGTCTTCGCCCTTGCTCTTGGCCAGCTTGACCATTTCCTTACGGCGCTCCTCGGTCAACTGCGGAACGGTCACACGCAGTACGTGGCCATCGTTGGTGGGGTTAACGCCCAGGTCCGAGTTGCGGATGGAGTTTTCAATCTCTTGGATCATGGACTGCTCGTATGGCTTGATGAGCAACATGCGCGGTTCTGGAACAGAGATAGTAGCCATCTGAGTAATCGGGGTCGGCGCACCGTAGTACTCCGCGATGAGCCCGTTGAACATCGCCGGGTTCGCGCGTCCGGTACGAATGGTCACCAGCTGCTCGCGGGTGTGCTCGACGGAAGCGGTCATGTGCTCTTCTGCTTCGAGCTGAATGTCATCGATCATGAGGCTGAATCATCCTTCAACGTTGAGGGGTAGCTGTATAAAAGGTAGCAGGTTCTGTGCCGTTTTAGAATTAGGACTGCACCAGCGTGCCGATAACCTGACCACTGGCCGCGCGGGCGATATTCCCCTCTTCCAAGAGGTTGAAGACCAAGATCGGCATGTCATTGTCCATGCACAGGCTGAAGGCGGTTGCATCGGCGACCTTGAGGCCCTTTTCAATGACCTCGCGCGGAGTGATTTGGGTGTAGAGCTCCGCATCGGGGTTCGTGCGTGGGTCGTCGGAGTACACGCCATCAACGCCCTTGGCCAAGAAGAGGACATCGGCGCCAATTTCTAGTGCGCGCTGCGCGGCCGTAGTATCCGTGGAGAAGTACGGCATGCCCATGCCGGCACCGAAGATAACGACGCGGCCCTTCTCCAGGTGGCGGTCAGCGCGCAGTGGCAGGTACGGCTCGGCGATTTGCGCCATGTTGATAGACGTTTGCACGCGGCAATCAACGCCCTTTTGCTTCAGGAAGTCCTGCAGGGCCAACGAGTTCATGACCGTGCCCAGCATTCCCATGTAGTCAGAGCGGGCGCGGTCCATGCCACGCTGCGAGAGCTCTGCACCGCGGAAGAAGTTGCCGCCGCCAATCACCACAGCGATTTCGATCCCCTGCTCAGCCACTTCGGCGATTTGGCGAGCTACATTGTCGACAACGTCCGGGTCAATTCCGACTTTGCCTCCGCCAAACATTTCGCCGCCGAGTTTCAGCATTACTCGTTTGTATCCGGTTCGCTTTTCGTCTGCAGAAGTCACGCCTTCATCGTCTCCTTTTGCGCGGGCTGATTTTATTTCTTTTCCATCTTACCCACACAGCCGCCGCTTCCCCACACCGCACCACAGGCCAGCAGCCACCCCTTCCCCACTGCCCCTAGACAGCAGAAAAGCCCACTGAGAGGGCGTACCTCCCGTGGGCTTTAAAGGCTAAAAAGCGGGCTTAGACTTAAGCGCCAACCTCGTAACGGACGAAGCCAGTAATGGTGGTGCCGGCCTCTTCTGCGACCTGCTTGACGGTCTTCTTGTTATCGGACAAGGAAGCCTGCTCCAGCAGAACAACGGACTTGTAGAAGCCGTTCAGGCGGCCTTCCACGATCTTTGGAAGCGCAGCCTCAGGCTTGCCCTCCTCGCGAGTGGTGGCCTCAGCGATGGAGCGCTCCTTCTCGACGATCTCTACAGGAACGTCTTCGCGCTTCAGGTACTCAGCGTTCATAGCTGCAATCTGCAGAGCGGCAGCGTGTGCGCCTTCCTTGTTGCCTTCGTAGGAAACCAAGACACCGACTGCAGGAGGCAGGTCAGCGGAGCGCTGGTGCAGGTAGACAGCAACATTGTCGCCATCGACGGTGACTGCACGACGTGCCTGCAGCTTCTCACCGGTCTTTGCGGACTCCTGGTCAACGAACTCGGAGACCTTCTGGCCTTCGATCTCTACGTTGTTGAGTTCTTCCGGGGAGTTAGCCTTGGCTGCGGCTGCAGCTTCAACAATCTTGTTAGCGAAAGACTGGAAGCCCTCGTTCTTTGCCACGAAGTCGGTCTCGCAGTTGATTTCAACCATGGTGTTGCCGGATACGGCAACGAGACCCTCGGTAGCCTCGCGGTCAGCGCGCTTGGACACGTTCTTAGCGCCCTTGATGCGCAGGAATTCAACGGCCTTGTCGTAGTCGCCGCCGTTTTCTTCCAGGGCCTTCTTGCAATCGAGCATGCCGGAGCCAGTTGCTTCGCGCAGTGCCTTCACGTCTGCAGCAGTGTAGTTCGCCATAGTTAGGGCGATCCTCCTTGAAAAATCAATCAGTGTTCGTTGAGACAGCGTAGCCGAAGAAGCGGACTCGCGCCGTCTTTGGGTGGGGATATCCACCCCATTTTACCTTCATCAATGCGGTCGTACTGAGGCTAATTTTAGCCGCCTCCAGCATAGATAAAAGTAACCCCCACCGCCGTAGCACACGGTGGTAGGGGTTAGGTAAACAGCCTTGTACAGGAATTATTCCCTAGCTGCCCCACACCAAAATGTGCGTGGGGTATTCAATTAAGTGCAGTTAAGAAAGTATCCTCACAAGAGGCAGGCCTACTGTGCAGGCTTGTCTGCGGGTGCTTCCTCAGCCTTTTCTGCAGAAGCAGGATCGGATGCGGCCGCAGCAGCCTCAGCATCGCGCTGTTCCTTCTCTGCGGAATCGCCGGCAGCTTCCTTAGCAGCTGCAAGCTGGCGCTCCTCGCGAGCCTTCTTGCCCTCTTCGACGGCAGAAGCCACGATGCCGGACAGCAGCTTGGTGGAGCGGATTGCGTCATCGTTGCCCGGGATCGGGAAGTCAACGTCATCCGGGTCGCAGTTGGTGTCCAGGATGGCAACAACTGGGATGTTCAGCTTGTGAGCTTCCTTAACCGCGATGTGCTCCTTGTTGGTGTCAACAATCCACAGTGCGGACGGGGTCTTGGCCATCTCGGAGATGCCGCCCAGAACGCGCTCAAGCTTGGCGCGCTCGCGGTTGAGCATCAGAACTTCCTTCTTGGTGCGGCCCTTGTAGCCGTCCTCGCGCTCATCCATAGCCTGAAGTTCCTTCATGCGCTTCAGACGCTTGGACACGGTCTGGAAGTTGGTGAGCATGCCGCCCAACCAGCGGTGGTTGACATAGGGCATGCCGACGCGGGTTGCTTCTTCAGCAACTGCTTCCTGCGCCTGCTTCTTGGTGCCAACGAAAAGGATGGTGCCACCGTGAGCGACGGTTTCCTTAACGAACTCGTATGCCTCATCGATGTAGGTCAGCGTCTGCTGCAGGTCGATGATGTAAATACCGTTACGGTCGGTGAAGATGAAACGACGCATCTTCGGGTTCCAGCGACGGGTCTGGTGGCCAAAGTGCACACCAGCGTCGAGGAGCTCGCGCATGGTTACAACTGCCATGATTCGCTCGCTTTCTTTTAATTGTCTTTCGGTTTTCCAAATGTGCGGTGTTTTATTCCGCACCCTAGCAACGAAGGCCCTGCTAACACCTTGTTTCCAAGGACCACGTCAGCTGCCGGGCCGCCACACCCTTGATGCAGGATGCGACAACTTCGTCGCGCGTAGTCAATGCCTCCGTGATGGTTACCACCCAGCGGACACACTGCTATAGAAGACAATAATCCCAGCCAGCTGGATTTTCCAAACCGAACGAGCACTTTTCCACAAGTTTCTCTGGGCGTTTCACCTCGATTGTCACTCGAGTTTCTTCCGCCCCACCGCTGCTAGTTTATCCACAGCCGGTCCACCCTTCGCCGGGCATTATTGACCGCAGCGCTCCACACTGTGCCCCATGCACCCATTGCCACGACCACGAAACACCGCCGCTTGCCGATGCCCCCTTATCCCCACCCTCGCCACCATCCTCACTGGTGCGCTGGTGCTACTGTGCGCGGCGCCCGCTGCCGCATACGTCGATCCCGCCTCGGGTAAACCGCGCCCGGTGCGAGTGCTGCGCGGGTTTGATAAGCCCGAGCATAAGTGGAGCGCGGGCCACCGAGGCGTCGATATGGCCCTAAGAATTGGCAGCCCAGTCGTCGCCGCCGAATCCGGCACCGTGGCTTTTGTCGGCACCGTTGCAGGAACTCCGGTCGTGTCGATTGACCATGCCGATGGCATTCGCACCACGTATCAACCCGTGCACGCGAGCGTTACCCAAGGCCAAGCGGTGCACGAGGGCCAAACCATAGGCAAACTCGGCCACCCAGTAGACGGCACACCAGGGCTGCATTGGGGCGCGCGGATTGCCAAAGACAGCTACATCGACCCCTTAAGCCTGCTGGATATGCCGGTCATCCGGCTCAAGCCTTTATAAGAATCACTCAGGCCCGCGGGTGGGCCTGGGAATAGACCTGCTTTAGCCGCTTTGCGGAAACATGCGTATAAATCTGTGTGGTACTCAAAGACGAGTGACCCAGTAACTCTTGGACCACGCGCAAATCCGCGCCGCCTTCTAAGAGGTGTGTAGCCGCAAGGTGGCGCACCCCGTGAGGTGTTAGGCCGCTTGTGCCGGTAATCGTGGCAGCTTTGTCCACGATGCGCCGCACCTGGCGCTGGTCAATGCGCGCTCCCCTGCTGCCTACAAAGATGGCGCGGGTATCTCCTCGCGCCATTTCTTTGCGCCCGCCGTCTAACCACTGCTGCAGGGCATCGGTTGCGGCAGCGCCGAAGGGCACGACCCTTTGCTTATTTCCCTTACCGGTAACACGTGCGGTGGACCGCTTAAAGTCCACGTCTTCTATATCGAGGCGGACCAATTCCGCCACGCGCATTCCGGTGGCATAGAGCACCTCCAAAATGGCGCTATCGCGCTGAAAATGCGCTTCATCGACAGAAACCGCATTGCCCACAAGTTCGCCCGCCTGCTGCGGTGCCATCACCGTCGGGAGATGCTGGCCCACCTTCGGTGTTACCAATCGTGCCGCAACATCGCGGGTGAGGTAGCCTTCCCTTTCCGCCCAGGTAGAAAAGGCTTTAACTGAGGCAGTCCTGCGCGCCAGCGTTGCGCGCGCCTTTCCTTCTGCAACCGCATTTCCTAGCCACTGGCGCAGGTTATTGAGGCTAAAGTCCGCAAATGTATCGATGTCTTGGGCCAGGTTTTTTAAGTCCGCGCGGTAGCCACGCACCGTGGCCTCCGCACGGCCTTTGACATGGAGTTGGAAGTCCGCAAAGTCCTCGATTGCCTCGTCCATTTGCCTGACCGGGCCATGACTTTCTGCGGCCTTCCGTTTATCACTCATACCCCACGAGTTTACTTGCTTTTCAGCCCATCTCTAAGCGAACCCAGTTATTTCCTTCCCGCACGATCACACACATTTTCTCTAGGGCAAGCAATAAGTGGACGGTGAGGGGCAGGCGGAACCCCGCGTCCCGCGCAATATCTTCAGCAGTAGCCGGAGGGCTGCCCGGCGGCGGGGTCGCGTCAAAGACCCGCAGCTCATTCCGCGATAATCGCTGCGTTAAAGACGCCGCAAAATTCATTTCATACTGCGCCTCCGGATCAACCGTCCCGGCGCGGCCCACCAGGGCGCGGACTTCATCAGCGCTGGCGACCAACTGGGCCCGCCCGTCCTGGATGCGCTGGTGGCACCCGAGCGAACCGCTCGTCGTAATTGGTCCCGGCACCGCCATGGCAACGCGCCCCAAGGCTTCTGCCCAGTTGAGGGTATTAAGCGCGCCCGAGCGATATGCCGCTTCCATGACCACGATTCCTTGGCTTAGCGCCGCAACAAGGCGGTTGCGAATGAGGAAGCGATGCCGCTTGGGTGCAGTTTCTGGAGCGAATTCGGAGACGATGCAGCCATTATCGGCTATCTGGTCAAAGAGTCCGCCGTTGCGGGCCGGATAATTCTTATCGATCCCGCATGCGGCGACAGCAATAGTGCGACCCGCGTTGTGCAAGGCGGTCTCATGCGCCACGGTATCTACGCCCAAGGCGCCGCCGGAGACGATAGTCCATTCATGATTCACTAGGCCCGAGACCACGCTTTGGGTTGCTTGCCACCCGTAGCGCGAAATGGCGCGCGTGCCCACGATTCCAACGGCCTGCCCTACCTCGGGTTTCAGCGCTGAGCCGCGTACCCACAAGCTATGCGGAGGCACCGCTTGCTCATCGAACGTGGCCGGCGCGTCCGCGCCATTCTGGTAGAAGCCAAAGGCAGAAGAAAATGCCACTGCTGGCCACTCCGGGCTATCGGCCGTAATCAAGCGCGCCCCAACGCGCTCTGCCGCAGCGAGATCTTCTTTCTGCCGCACCCAATCAAACCGCGAGGCCGTGCGTGCTAAAAGAGGCCCGATCCAATCGGCTCGGTGATAAATCCCGTGGGCAATCTCTTCTGCCGAATGGTGCTCCAGCAAGGCCTGCAAGGAGGCAGACGGGCCCTCTACCACGCGATTGAGATATACCCACGTGGCAAGTGGAGTCGATAAATCAAGATCGCTCATGCCGAAAGCCTCCCCACCGTCTGGCTCGAACGCAGATCGAGGGCTTGGCCCACTTCCGCGAGATCGGGTGTGGAGCTGCCGTGCAAATCCGCCAAGGTCCACGACACGCGCAGGACGCGGTCGATGCCGCGCTGTGAAATCTCGCCCTCGGCAAGGTAGGCAGACAACATGATCATCGCGGACTCGGAAGCCGGGCGGTGCCGGCGCAAATAGGACGAGGGCACGGCGCCGTTGACGCGTGCGGGAATACCATCGGCTGCCCAGCGCGCCCGGGCGCGGTCGCGGGCAGCGGCAACCCGCTCAGCAATGGCGGCAGATGACTCTTCGCCCTCCGCGTTAATGGTGGCTGACTGCCCAGACAGGGTGACCACCATGTCCAAGCGGTCGCGCAAGGGTCCCGACAGATTCGATAGATAATTAAGGCGGTCACGTGGATTACAGGTGCATTTTGAGGGATCCTCGGCGGCGCACCGACAAGGGTTGGCGGCCATGATGAGTTGGAAACGCGCCGGGTAGTCTATTTCTTGCTGCGCGCGTGCCAGGCGGACATGGCCTTCTTCTAAAGGTGCCCGCATGCCGTCGAGGACCGGTGCGCTTACCTCGCTGACCTCATCGAGAAATAGCACCCCGTTATGCGCCAGGCTCACCGCACCTGGGCGAGGATGGCCGCTTCCACCACCGAGGAGGGCTGCGCGGGTAACCGAAGAGTGCGGGGCGATGAAGGGAGCATGAGAGACCACTTCACCAGGGGTTCCCGTCAGCGAGTGGATAGCGGTGGTTTCTACCATCTGGTCCGGGCTCAGGTCAGGAAGAATGCTGGGCAGGCGCGAGGCGATCATGGATTTTCCCGAGCCTGGTGGGCCGATCATCAACAGGTGGTGCCCACCGGCGGCGGCGACTTCTGCCGCCCATTTGGCATGGTGTTGGCCGGCTATATCGCAATAGTCGAGGCGCTCCTGCGCGGGCGCCGGTGCGGGTTGGTCAGAGCAGCACTCGGCAGCGCGAGGCAGGTCACGCTCTCCTAGCGCCCAGGCAAAGGCATCAAAAAGCGTAGCTGCAACCAGCACATTCATATCGGGCACGAGGGTGGCCTCGGCGGCATTTCCTGGCGGAATTACCAACGTCGTAATTCCCTCCTCGCGGGCGGCAAGAAGCGCTGGGATAATGCCGGGTACCGCTCTAACCGTGCCGTCCAGGCCCAGTTCCCCGAGCACCAAGGTTTCTTCGAGAACCCGGCTGGGCGCCTGCACGAAGCGCGCGTAGTCAGCTCCGTGTTGTTCTACGTGGGCGGCGAGAATCGCAAGGGCCATGGGCAGGTCAAAGTGGGAGCCCGATTTTGGTAGAGAGGCTGGAGACATGGACACGATGACCTTGGTTTTCGGCCATGGCAAGCGGGAATTCGCGGCTGCGGTCTTGATGCGGTCGCGGGATTCAGATATCGCAGTATCCGCATGTCCCACCACATGGATTCCGGGAAGCCCGTGCCCCACATTCGCTTCTACGGTGATAACGCGGGCCAGCACGCCGTGTAGGGAGACTGCTAAACATTTACCGAGAGCCATCATCGACCCCCGTAAAGTGCTCTAGCTCAAAACCCTCGCCTTTGACCACGAGAGCTATGACATCAAAGCGCACCGTGGAAAGCGGCTTGCCATCTAACCATTGGACAGCGGCCCTGCGCATGCGCGAAAGCTTGTGTGGAGTTACAGCCTCGGCTATGCCAAAGCTCGCTGTAGAGCGGGTTTTCACCTCGACAAAGACGATGGTTCCATCTGGCTCGCGGGCGATCAGATCGATTTCTCCCACACGGTAGCTAACGTTGGCGGCGATGATCTCGAAACCCCGCTGGCGGAGGTAGCGCGCGGCAATTGATTCGCCACGCTTGCCTAGCTGTTGTCTATGCCGAGGGCGTTTCGTGGCCAAGTGTTTATCGGATGCAAATTGCATGTGCGGTGTCCTCTTCTTTCGTGCTGTTTGTACTGCACGCACAGAACACCGCAGGATGTGGGCAGGCTACAAGCCCGAAAACCAGAAAACCGCCGCAGATGTGAATAACTCTGGCTTCACGAATAGTTATCCACAGCTGCGGCGGGATGGAGCGGGCGCCGAGTTGACAGGAGCGCTAAGCCCTAGTCCGGCATGATGAAATCCGGCTTATCCAGTTCCTCGATATTGACGTCCTTGTAGGTAATGACGCGGACGTAGCGCACAAAGCGCGCGGAACGATACATATCCCATACCCAGGCATCGGACATGCGCACCTCGTAGTACACATCGGGCCCGGCGGTATGGGGAATCAGTTCTACGGCATTGGCCAGGTAGAAACGGCGCTCGGTTTCTACGACATAAGAAAACTGGCTGACAACATCGCGATATTCGCGGTAAAGGGACAGCTCTACCTCTGCCTCGTAGTTTTCGAGTTCCTCTGCACTCACTTGGACCTCCAAAAGATGGGATAGCTCGCCCTAGCTTAGCGCGCAGAAACCACAAATTTCGCTAGGCACGCGCAGTGAATTGGGCATGGGCGCGCTGCACATTGCTGTAGCTCATGCGGTGTTCCGGGCTCGCCCCCAAAGCGGCAATCGCGGCCTCGTGCGCCTTAGTGCCATAGCCCTTATGCCCAACCAATCCATAGCCCGGAAAGCGCTCATCCAGATCCCGCATGAGGTGATCCCGGCTTACCTTGGCCAACACGCTTGCCGCCGCGATACAGCGCGCCGCCGCATCCCCGCCGATGATGGGCAGGTGAGGTTGAGTAAGGCCGGGGATAAAGAGGGCATCGGAAAGCACATAGCCCGGGCGCTTGTCCAGGCGCGCTACCGCCCTGCGCATGCCTGAGGTATTCGCGTGCTGGATGCCGCGCTTGTCGATGTCCCCTGCCTCAATATGCACCACAGACCAGTCCACAGCCTTGTCTTTAATGATGGGAAAGAGCTTCTCACGTTGGCGGGGCGTGAGCTTTTTGGAATCGGTTAAGGTATCCAATTCACCCACGATGCGCTCGGGCAGGATGCAGGCGGCGATGGTGATGGGGCCGCAGCACGCACCGCGGCCGGCTTCATCCACCCCAGCGACGGGGCCGAGCCCCGCCCGGGCCAGCGCTACCTCAAAGGTGCGCTGCTGCTTAAGCTGCCGCATCCTGGATATCCGGATCGTCGATACCACCAAAGCGCGATACGGGCAGGACCACGGCTTCTACCTTGCCGCGCACATTGTCTACCGGCACGGTGCCTTGCAGGTGGTCGCCGATGTGCGCGCGGGAATCAAGAGAATTGGTGCGGTTATCCCCCATGACCCACATATTGCCTTCCGGGACGGTCACGGGGCCAAAGTACTCGCCGCCACAAGCCTGCGAGCCAGAGCCGGGATCCACCGGAATCTCGGGAGGATCCAACGTGAAGCTCTGATCTATTGGTTCACCGTCCACCATCACCGCGGAATCGCCCTCTTCGCACTTGACCGTCTGGCCCTCGGTGGCGATAACGCGCTTGACCAAGATATTTTCCCCATTGGGCAAAAGCCCCACGGATGCAAGGGCATTTTGGGCACCGCGCACCAGCACGTTTTCGGAGCGCTGGACTTCAAATTCGGTATTCCAGGATTCTGGTCCTTCAAATACCACGACATCGCCCGGGTCTGGGTCGTGGAAGTAATAGCTCATCTTCTGCACCGCGATGCGGTCATTATCGCAGCCAGTACAGCCATGCAGTGTGGGTTCCATCGATGCGGAGGGAATGACATACATCCGGCCGACGAAGGCCTGCAATAGGACCAAGAGCACGAAGCCGCCTATGACCGGCGCGAGGAAATCGCGGGTGCGCAGGCGCTGTTGTTGCGGCTTAGCTTTGGATGTCTGGGTCATCGACCCCACCAATGCGGTTGAACGGCCAGAATACGAACTGCACCTTTCCGCGCACATTATCTACGGGAATCGTGCCGTGGAAATTATCGCTCATGTGGTAGCGCGAATCGGCAGACGCGGTGCGGTTATCCCCCATGACCCAGATATTGTCTTCGGGCACCTTTACCGGGCCGAAGTACGGGCCGCCGCAGGCTTCCGATCCGGTCGACTCATCCACCGGGTAAGTCGGCGGGTCCTGTACGTAGTCTTGATTGATGGGCTTGCCATCCACCATGACCGCGGGATCACCCTCTTGGCACGACACTGTCTGTCCACCGGTAGCGATAACGCGCTTGACCAGGGTATTTTCATCTGGCGGCGCCAGGGAAATAAAGCTCAACACATCCTGGATGCCATGAATGACGGAATTGGATGAGCGCGGTGACACGTAACTCGAGTTCCAGTCGTCCGTGCCTTTAAAGACCACGACGTCTCCTGGCTCTGGGCCCTTATCGCCGTAGTAGGAGACTTTTTCTGTAAAGATGCGGTCATTGGTGCATCCCTCACAACCGTGCAGCGTCGGCTCCATGGATCCTGAGGGAATCACGTATTGGCGGCCAATGAAGTTTTGGAATAGCCCCACGACCACCAGCACGGAAAGGACGACCACGAGAGTCTCCAGCCACCACGGCATTTGTTTTTTCTCCGTGGATGCCTTCTCCGTGGCCGCTTCTTTGCCCTGCGAGATGCTTTCGTTGTTCACCCGTCAGATCCTAGCAACTGCGTGCCCGCGATCCGGATTGGCTCCCGTGGCTGCGGGTCGATTCACAGGAAATCGAAATGATTTGAAGAGGACACAATAAAAACTCCCTCCCTTTCAAGCACTGTGAATGTGAGAAAGGAAGGGAGAGAAACGCTGCGCGCAGCGGCGCTAGAACTAGCGACGCTCCTTGATGCGAGCCTTCTTGCCGCGCAGATCGCGCAGGTAGTACAGCTTCGCACGACGGACGCGGCCGCGGCGGGAGACCTTAATGGACTCGAGGTTCGGGGAGTGAACCGGGAAAGTACGCTCTACACCGATACCGAAGGAAACCTTACGCACGGTGAAGGTCTCGCGAATACCGGAGCCCTGGCGGCGGATGCAGATGCCCTTGAAGAGCTGTGCACGCTCGTTGTTACCCTCAATAACCTTGACGTTGACGTCGAGGGTATCGCCGGGGCGGAAGGACGGGATGTCGTCGCGCAGCTGTGCTGCATCGACCTTGTCGATAATGTTGGTCATACCAATATTCCTTTTCAGTTTGGGACAGAGGACCCTAGCGGCGCATAGCCTGACCGGTTCGTGCCCGTTACATAGAACAATGGACTATTTTTCCATAGGAACCGGCCAATTCCAAATTCCTCCGCTTCGCAGATTTACTACCCTACCTGGGGCGAACGGGCCGGGGGGCACCCTAGGCGGGCATGGGCGAGCGGAAACGGGAATGGTGCTCATCGAGGATCTTCGCCGTGCCCAGGTGCCGCGCGCGGAAAACAAGGTACGAGGCCCCCACGGCAATCACCGTGATGCTAAAGAGGATGATAATCCCACTCCAGAACGTTCCATCATGAATGCCATCGGTGGCGCGGGTAAACGCATCCTTGGCATAAGACATCGGGTGGAAGGGGTGCAGCAGGCTCAGCGCGCGCGGAATCGCCACGACTGGCCATACCCCGCCAAAGACCATCACGCCCAGGGCGAAGGCGCCGGCGGCAAAGACCGAACCAATCTTGCGCCCAAAAGTAACTAGGAAGAACTGGTAGGTCGCAGCACCTACGGCGGATATCGCAGCGAGTACGAGGGCGATCATGGACCAGCTTGCCGGCTGCCATCCCAGGGTAGAAGACATCAAGGCCATAAACGCCAGCACGAGGAAGTTCAGCCCGGTTAGCGCGGCAAAAGCGCCGAATACGCTGCGGGCAGGGCTAGTTACCCGTGCTCCCCTACGCGCCATGTAGTACGGCAGCGTCATCGCCAGCAGCAGCATCACGAGGAAGCCGAATACAAGCACGAAGAGCATGGAGGCACCGCCGGTAATATTCTTCTCGGTCGGATCCGCTGGGTTGACCACCGTTTGCACGGGGTGGACATTAGATGCGGTGAAATTGATGGGCACCGCCATATTTTGCGCCGAATCCTCTGGACGGGAAACGGTGGGGGCTTTGGCGGCGCCATCGGCAAGCTTCGTGGATAGTTCGCCGGAACCTTCCTTGAGGCGATCCATGCCGCCCTTGAGCTCGGCTCCGCCTTCTATCAGCCGGCCGGTGCCGTCCTTGAGCGCGCCCGTGCCATCGTGGAGGCGAGATGCGCCATCCTGCAGGCGGGACGCGCCGTCCTGCAGCTGTGCGGTACCGCTGCTTAGCGTTCCGACTCCACCGCGCAATTCCTTAATGCCATCGGACAGGCGGTGTGCCCCGCCGTTCAGCGTGGTAAGGCCACCCAGATATTCCGATTGCGGATCGGACAGGTTGTAGTGCAGCTGGCCGGTACCTGCGGACAGTTTTTCCAGTTGCCCCACCATATTTTCACTGGATGCGGGATCGAGCTTGGATACGAGGGAATAAAGCTGGTCTGCTTGTTGGTTCATGCCAAGCCCGCGCAGAACGTCTACCAGCTGGTTAAGACCGGGCACCACGGCTTGGGCTTGTTTCAGCACGGGGATGAGCATGCCCGTGAGCTGATTGACTCCGGCATCGATCTGGCCTGCACCATCGGCGAGGCGGCCGGTGCCGGCAAGGAGCTTGTCGGAGCCATCGGCAAGCTGAGAGGCGCCGTCATCGAGGCGCGCGGCGCCATCGCTCAGCCGACCCGCACCGTCATTCAACCGCCCGACGCTGTCATTTAACCGCGTCGTTCCGTTGAGGAGCTCGGCCGTGCCGTTATTAAGCGTTCCCGCACCATTGTCGAGCTTGTTGATGCCCTCAATCGCGCGCCCGCCGCCCTCTTGCAGCTTTCCGACGCCCTCATCGAGGCGCCCCGCACCATCCGAGGCATTGTTCAGGCCATCGCTCAGCTTAGTAAGCCCCTCGATGACTTGGTCTGCGTACTTTTTGGAAATGGCGTTTTCCACGCTGGTTTGCACCTGCGGAATGAGGCTGGAGGAAATCACGGAGCCATTCGTGCCGTAGTAGTCATTGCTAGCGAAGTTGATCTCAGGCTTTTCGGGCTTATCGCTGATGATGGTGACGGCTTGTTCGGAAAAGTTCTTCGGGATCGTCACGACCATCAAGTACTCGCCCTTGACCAGTCCCTCATCGCCTTCGCCCTTGTTAACCTCAGAGAAGTTGAGGTAATCGGTATCCAGCAAGCCCTTGACCACCTGGTCGCCATAGTTGGTGTGCTTGCCCTGCTTATCCACGCCCGCGTCTTCGTTGACCACGGCGAGGTTAATATTGCGCATGTACTTGGATGGATCCCACATGGCCCACATCATGGTTCCAGCCACGATGATGGGCGCAACGAGGAAAAATACGATAAGCACCCGCGACAAAGCACTGCGCGGGCGCCAATCTAGGAGGCGGTGCCAGCCCAGCGCTCCCCGGCCCTTGTGTTCCCCGCCGCTTATCGAAGGCATCTCTGCGGTATCCTCGGCACCGTGGCTGCTATCGGCCGCACGACTCATAGTTGTCTCCTTATGGCAGTAGTTCGGCGCCTCCCTTACTCCCCATCCGCTCAGGAGTACCTCGCTAAAGCAGGAGAGGAAGGACGCCATTTATTTAGTTTTGCCCAACTTACCATTAGAAGGCGCGGGAGTCCGCATCGACTGCAAGTGGCGGTCATATTTTTGTCGTGTGCGCGGTCGGAGGGGAAATTCTCCCCACCGCGACCTCAGGCAACGGCCCACCCTGCGGTGCTGGTAGGCCGCTGAAATGAGAGGTTAGAAGCCGGCCTTCTTCAGGGCAGCGGCCATGGTCCCCTTGGCTGCCGGGCGCCCGCGGGAGCCTCCGCGATCGGAGTTGCGGCCGCCCTTCTTCCCCGCTTCGCGCGAGGGCTTTTGACCGCCGCGCTTGCCGGATCCGCGCTGCGAATCGCCGCCGCGACGCTTCGGCGCGGGCTGGCCTGGCTCATCATCCAACCGCAGCGACAGTCCAATGCGCTGGCGATCGACGTCGACCTCCATCACCTTGACCTTGACCACCTGGCCAGAGCGCACCACCTCGTGGGGATCAGAAACAAATTGATGGCTCATGGCAGAGACATGAACAAGGCCATCTTGGTGCACTCCGACATCGACAAACGCGCCAAAAGCCGCCACATTGGTGACCGTGCCCTCCAAAACCATGCCTGGAGTAAGGTCAGAGACCTTATGCACGCCTTCCTTAAAGGTAGCGGTCTTAAACTCAGGGCGCGGATCGCGGCCGGGCTTATCCAACTCGGCGATAATATCGCTCACGGTAGGAATACCGAAGGTCTCGTCGGCAAAATCGGCGGGATCCAGCTTGTCCAGTACCCGGGTATTGCCAATGAGCTCGCCGATGCCCAGCCCCGTCTGCTCCGCTATCCGCGTCACGATGGGATAGGCCTCCGGGTGAACTGCGGACGCATCGAGCGGGTCCGCTCCCCCATTAATGCGCAGGAAGCCCGCAGACTGTTCAAAGGCCTTCGGCCCCAAGCGCGGCACCTTCTTCAGCTCCTTGCGGGTAGCAAAAGAACCGTTGTCATTGCGGTAGGCCACGATATTGGCGGCAATGGTGGGATTAACACCCGCCACGCGCTCCAACAGCGGCGCCGAGGCCGTATTGAGATCAACGCCGACGCCATTGACGGCGCTTTCCACCACGCCATCCAGCGTGCGCGCCAGCGACGTCTGGTTCACATCGTGCTGATACTGGCCCACACCGATGGCCTTAGGATCGATTTTCACCAGCTCTGCCAGCGGATCCTGCAGGCGTCGGGCAATGGAGACCGCGCCGCGCAGCGAGACGTCCATATCGGGAAATTCCTCCGCCGCCAGTTGCGAAGCAGAGTAGACCGATGCACCGGATTCGGAGACCACGACGGGCGTCGGCCGCTGGCCGCCAGCTTGTTTGAGCAAGTCAGCAATCTCGTGCGCGAGCTTTTCTGTTTCCCTGGAGGCAGTGCCATTGCCGATGGCCATGAGGTCAACCGAGTGCCGCGCGCACAGCGTGGACAGGGTCTGTACCGCCTGCGACCACTGGTTTTGCGGCTGGTGAGGATAGACGATGGTGGTATCGAGTACCTTGCCTGTTTTATCCACCACGGCGCATTTGGTGCCGTTGCGGTAGCCCGGATCGAGGCCGATGGTGGCGCGCTGGCCCGCTGGTGCGGCAAGCAGCACATCGCGCAGGTTCGTGGCAAAGACCTTAAGCGCGCCTTCTTCTGCTACCTCTTTCAGGCGCATGCGCACATCCAGGCTGGAGGAAACATACAACTTGGTGCGCCATCCCCAGTGCACGGCATTATCCAGCCACGCGGAGCTGCGATCTAGCTCGAACCGATCCGCAATCAGGTCCTCGTAGTCGGCATCGTCACCCGCATCGAGGTGCAACTGCAGCACTCCCTCGTTCTCCCCGCGCAGGAGCGCCAAAATGCGGTGGGAAGGAAGCGAAGAAAAAGGCTCGTTGAAGTCGAAGTAATCCTTGAACTTCGCGCCCTCGGCTTCCTTTCCTTCCACCACCTGCGCTTGCATGGCACCCTGGTTAAACATGCGCTCGCGCACGCCACCGACCAAGTCCGCATCGAGCGCGAACCGATCGATGAGAATGGAGCGCGCACCCTCCAGTGCCTTCTTGGTATCCGCGAAACCTTCCGTGAGATAACCTTGCGCCAGTTCCTCCGGCTGGGCTTTCGGCTGCGCAATCAATGTGTCGGTCAGCTCTTCCAAGCCGGCTTCCCGCGCGATATCCGCCTTTGTCTTGCGCCGCTTCTTATACGGCAGATACAAATCCTCAAGCCGCGCTTTGGTATCGCAGGCGAGGATCTGGCTACGCAGGTCATCGCTAAGCTTGCCCTGCTCTTCAATGGCGGCAAGGATCGTCTCTTTACGCTCTTCCAGCTCGCGCAGGTAGGTGGCCCGTTCTTCGATGGTGCGCAGTTGCGCGTCATCCAAACCACCCGTGACCTCCTTGCGATAGCGCGCAATGAAAGGCACCGTATTTCCCTCCGCCAGAAGCCTTAGCGCCGTCGAAACCTGGGTTTCTTGAGCGCCAATCTCCGCCGCGATGGTGGCCGCAATATTCACGTAGATTCCTCACACTTCTATTTCAAAGCTTGGTATGGGACCCACCCAATTTACCGCATGCGTTTTCCGCCGCCCCAGACGGCCAGTGCGGGACACATAAAAATCCTCTTCTTCCCGCACGCTGAAAGCAGGAAGAAGAGGAATGAAACACGCCCCAATTTAGTGGATGACTACCCGGGCCCTATCACCGCCGGTGCAGCTTACCCGCGAGGAGCTGCCGGAGCAGTACATCGTATAGGTACCACCGGTAGTCGGTGAATAAACGCTCAAGGTGGCATTCGTTCCGCCACCGGCCACCCAATTATTCATGAAAGCGTTGTAGACGTTTTTAGCAAAAGGTGCTGACGTTGGGCCCGTAGGGTAATAGCTCGTGTAGTCGCCCCACGAGTGCCCATTGCCATTACTTTCGGGTGCCTGTGCCGGGGCAGGCGCGGGTGCCTGCTCGGTCTTGGTCACGGTAGCTTCACTATCTGACGACTTCTCGTCGTCCTTGTCATCAGCCTTTGAGGAATCAGCCTTTTGCTGGAATTGGGTTTCCTGCGCGGTAGTGCTGGAATTATCCTTATTTCCGGTCACGAAAAAGACGGTCGCAGCGGCAATAGCAAGGAGTGCCACAACTCCCAAAATGATCGCCGCAATCATGGCGCCATTCCCGCCGCGGCTCTGATCAGGCTGAGAATACCCAGGGTACTGGCCATATTGTGGCTGTTGGTTATATCCGCCAAAATCATTTCCATTGGGAGAAGTCATGCGAGAAATCCTTGGAGAGCAAGTAAAACTGCGAGTGTGTGCTGCCCTTACAGTAGCACTACCCAGCACTAATACAAGTATTTCAGGAAATTTTCCTTAATTTTCTTCACTGGTATCTGCGCGCCATACCGGCTCAACCGACCACGCAAATTCGGTATGCCCAATTTCTGAACTTCCCAACCACACCGCTGTGGGTGGCAGGCACTCAGCCACCATGGGTGCGACGGAAGGCAGGGGCGCGGCAGTATCGCCATTGACGATGACCCGCCACAACGGCGTCCCTTCCGCCGCGGTTCCATTGCTGAGTTCATATTCCTGGGCCAACGGGCTATCTGCCGGCGGCGACGGAGCAACCACTGTGGCAAAAATATTTACCGGCATAAAACCTGCATCGCGCAATTTCTCTGGCATGCCTGCCTGGCTTTCTTCCCATTCTTCCCGGGGCATCAGCACAGAAAGATCCACACTCACCTGCATTACTGTGCCTTGCCTTCAGATTCACGCTCGCGCAATTGCGCTAAATAAGCCTTATCCGCCTTGCTCAATTCCACTTGGTCCAATAACTCTGGGCGGCGCTGCCACGTTCGCTCCAACGCTTGTTCTCGGCGCCACCGGTCTACCAGCCCATGATTTCCAGAGATCAATACCTCCGGCACCGCAAGCCCGCGCCACTCGCGCGGTTTGGTATAACTCGGCCCCTCCAATAGGCCATCAGAAAAGGAATCCTCTTCATGCGAGCGCTTATTGCCCAATACCCCGGGGATGAGGCGGACTACGGCTTCTGCTATCACCAATACGGCAACCTCCCCGCCAATGAGCACATAGTCCCCGATGGATACTTCCCGAACGCGGTAGCGCTTCTTCGCATCTTCCACCACGCGCTGGTCGATGCCCTCGTAACGCCCACAGGCAAAAACAATATGTTCCTCGGTGGACCATGCCCGCGCATCCGCTTGGGTAAACGGCGCCCCAGCCGGGGTGGGAACGAGAAGCAGCGGAAGATCGCCATCTTCACTGTCGCTCCCTCGATCATCGTGCGCCGCATCGGCGCCATACGCCCGAGCTTCGACGCCCTCTAATTCATCATGGCGAGGGCGGTTGAGGTGCGGCAGGGAGGAATCAAGGGTGGGGGCGGTGGTCCCGAGTGCGACATCGTCAAGCGCAGGCCCCCATACCTCGGGTTTCATGACCATGCCTGGGCCGCCGCCAAAAGGCGAGTCATCGACCGATTTATGCGCATCCGTGGCCCACTGACGCAGATCGTGCACGCCCACCTCGAGGCGGCCCTGCTCGATGGCCTTGCCTAAAAGGGCATGGCGCAACGGCTGCAGGTATTCCGGAAAGATGGTCACCACATCGAGCCTCATAGATCCAACAGCCCTTCTGGGGGTTGGATGGTGCACGAGCCGGCTTCCAAGTCCACTTCGGGGACGATGGCATGAACAAAGGGCACCAGGGCGGTGCTGCCCGAAGACAACTCAACCTCCAGGAGGTCTTGGCTAGGACCGTGTACGACGGAAGCCACAGCGCCGATATCTTCTCCATCGTGGATTACGCGCAGGCCTTCAAGCTCGTGGTCATAAAAGCCCTCGCCATCATCCTCTAATGGGGCAGCGAAAAATTGTGTGCCACGCAGGCTTTCCGCCTGGGTGCGATCGGCAATTTCCTTGCACGTCACCAAAAGCCTGCCCTTGTGGCTGCGCACCGCAGAGATGGTCAATTCGTGTTCCTTGCGGCCCTGCCTTCCCTGCAGTTTTTCTCCCACCGCAAAGCGCACCTCGGGCTCATCGGTGGTGGGCTCTACCACCACTTCTCCCTTGATCCCATGCGACTTAATGACGCGCCCAATCATCAATTCCATGGCGCAGAGTTTACCGCATACACCCAGTTGCTCTTATTTCCTGCCACACTCCCCACAACCTCGCTCTTAGGCATTACGCTTGAAGCATGAACGACTCTCCCCACCCGTCTTCCGATCCACGCAGTGCACATCAGGAGGCACCGCACTCACCTTTGATCGACCTGGATCTGGTGGCTTTGGCACCTCCCACCGATCCTGAACGCGAGCGCCCTGGGGTCAAGCGAGTCTTGAACGGAGAGCGCGCAAACCTCATCCTTTTCAGTTTCTCCCCCGGTCAAACCTTGCCGGATCACAAAGCCGCCCACCCGATAACCGTGCAGGCGATACGCGGAGAAGTAAATTTCACCTGCGGGGAGAAGACGGTCACACTAGCCCCAGGTAACATTGTGCACTTACCGGCCTATATAGTGCATAGCGTTGCCGCACCCCTACCGGATGTGAACTCGGACTCACCCACAGAGCAGCCGGACAGGCAACCTGCACTAATGCTTTTAACGATGCTTACAGGCTAATTGGAATTCACACACCGTTAGGACAGATTTTGGATACAACGCAGTCTCATAACAAGCCCTATCACCACGGAAACCTCCACGACGAGCTGCTACGGATCGCCGTGCAATTAGGCAAGGAAAAAGGCCCAGAGGCTATTACCATCCGCGCCATCACCCGCGCGGCAGGAGTGTCCCCTACCTCGGCCTACCGGCACTTTAAGGATCAGGAGGAACTGCACGATAAGGTAGCCGAGCTAGCTACCGATGAGCTCGTGCGCCGCCTTCACCGCACCACCGATGAAGTTGGCGACCTCGCCTTCCCCGTCCACCTCGTGCAGATCGGGTATGCCTACCTCGATTTTGCCCTAGATGAAACGAATTTCTTCCGTTGTATGCTGGAATGGAAGGCACTGCGCTTTATGCTCGGCGTGGACCCCTCGACTCCCGATGATCCAAAAAGCGAACACCTGAATCTGATTCAGCGCTACTTCGATCTCTTGGTCCGCCATGCCCAGGCCCTAGGCCAAACGCCTGATAAAGAATATTTCCTACACAATAGCTTGCTGTCGTGGTCCGCCGTCCACGGGTTTACCGTGCTTGCCATTGACGGGCCCCTGTCAAAACTGCCGCGTGAGGAAATCTATAAGCTGTTCAAACCCGTCGTCGCAGGCAGCTTGCGAGGGATGGATTTTAAAGATCCGGGCGATGTATACGCCAATTACCCCGAATTGCGGCCACGCAGTGAATAGCGCTAGCCACTAGCCTTGGTGATGGACGCGCGCTGGCCGAGCGCGCAAAATCCCCCACTCGTTATCGCGCATAAATGCAACGATATCGGGTGGGGGATGAAGTTTATGCACAGCGGCCCTAATTAGTGAAGGGCGCTAGAGAACGAGCAGATTACTCTGCGGACTCCTCAGCATCTTCTGCATCAGCGTCTGCCTCGCCGGCAGCAGCAGCGGCAGCCTCAGCTGCAGCAGCCTCTTCAGCTTCTTTCTTCTTCTTAGCTTCTTCCTTGGCCTTCTTCTTCTCGGTGATGGCCTCGATGGTTGGGCCGTTATTAGCCTCAGACAATGCCTCGTTGAAGATGTCCAGCTTGGACTTCTTCTCTTCGGCAACCTTCAAGGTGCCTTCTGCGCCCGGCAGGCCCTTGTGCTTCTGCCAGTCACCGGTGACCTTCAGTAGTGCCAAGACAGGCTCGGTAGGCTGTGCGCCAACGGACAGCCAGTGCTGTGCGCGCTCGGAGTCGATCTTGATGAGGGAAGGCTCTTCCTTCGGGTGGTAGATGCCAATGTTCTCGATGACCTTGCCGCTGCGGCGGGTACGAGCATCAGCGATAACTACGCGGTATTCAGCGGCGCGGATCTTACCTACGCGCTGCAGTTTAATTTTGACAGCCATGATGGCTCCTTTTCTAGTCACTGGGCAGTTCAGACACGCGCTGTTTAGCACGCCGGTTCAACCCTTGGATTTTATCTGCGCGTGACGTACCGGCCGACCGTAGACGGGAACGGTGTTACGCAGAATGAAACGTCTCATTATCATCAGCAGTTCGCACTACTGCGATAACCCGAACCATTTTAGCGTGTGCAGGCAGTATTTTAAAATCTCCGCGTCTCCCGCGTTTTACCTTGCCCCGTTATGCCTTCGAGACCTTTAAAGAGTACCCTTATTAGCCGAATGTAAACCTTTGCCACAGAAGGCTTTGAAATACGCCGCGTTTGTTTCCCGTGAACAAGCGCACGAAATGACGTTTTATGACAAATGATTCTCCACGCAACTTTCGATACCGCTATGACCTCGATGGTCTGCGCGGTATCGCAATTGGCCTCGTAGTTATCTACCACGTCTTTGTCGGTCGCGTATCTGGCGGCGTGGATGTCTTCTTACTGCTTTCCGGTTACTTCTTCCTAGGCTCACAGCTGCGCTATGCCGGCAAGCCCAACGCCTCCTTGAACCCATGGTGGCCAATCTGGCGCACGTTGCGCCGCTTGGTACCAAGCCTCGTCCTAGTCATCGGTGTGACGTATATATTGGTGCGCCTTTGCACGCCGCAGCTCATGCGCACTGAATTTACCCAGCAAATTACGGCAACCATGCTGTACTACCAGAACTGGGAACTGGCGCGCCAAAACGCTGACTACACTGCGGCCGCCGCCGATACTTCCCCGCTGCAGCATATGTGGTCAATGTCCGTGCAGGGCCAGTTCTACCTGATGGGCATTGCCTTTGCCCTCATCCTGGCCGCGATTATGAAATGGCGTCCGCAGCAATCTTCGCTGCGGACCAGCCGCTTCCCCACGGTCAACCAAATCGCCGGCCCCATTCTCATCGTGGTGACCATCGTGTCCTTTGCCTATGCCTCGCGCCATGGGCTGCACGGAACGCCAGAAAACTACTACTCCACGTGGTCGCGTGCCTGGGAGTTGACCCTCGGTGCGGTTCTAGCCATCTACGGTTCCGCATGGAAAATCCCTGCACGTTTTTATGACCTGTTTACCGGCCTTGGCCTTTTCATGCTGGTCTTTACCGGCGCCATCATCGCAGAGACCACCGCCTACCCAGGACCGCTCTCGCTTTTGCCTTTGGGCGGTGCCGTGCTCATCATTTTGGGCGGTGGCGGCAAGATATCCAAGGCCATGGCCTCTAAGAAGGCGCGCTGGCTAGGCGATGTCGCCTATCCGCTGTACCTTTGGCACTGGCCGCTGCTTATTCTGTCCACCTCGTACTTGGGTCAGCAGACCCCGTCGTGGTGGCTGGGCATCATTATTATTGCCATCTCCCTGCTGCTTGCAGATATCACGCATCGCTTCATCGAACGCCCCCTGCGCCAGCACCGCAAGCGACCCTTGGCAGAGGACCTTCCGGCCCACAAGGCGGTCTCTAGTCTGTCCACCCGTGCCGGTGCCGGTCGAGCCATCGGCGGTGTCGTAGTGGCCAGCTGCGTCGCGGCGCTGCTTCTCATTCAGCCGCTGTGGCTGCGCACCATTAATAATGCTGACGCGGAAATGCTCAATCCCCAGCAATATCCCGGAGCCACGACATTCATTAATGACATCACCCCGCCGGACGGAGTAGAAATCAAACCAGATCCCATCGTAGCCGGGGGCATTGAGCCGCCGGTTGCTGCAAACTGGTGCTTCGTGCCCGATACTCAGCCCGCTGATTTCTTCTTTGAGACGCGCAGGGACGGCAAGACCCCTTGCATTTTCGGCGATACTACCGCGGAAAAAGAAGTCTATCTGGTGGGAGGATCCCACGCAGAACAATATTCTTCTGCCCTCGACCGCCTCGGCCGAGAGATGGGTTTCAAGCTGGTTCCCCTCTTGCGCCAAGGTTGCCCCATCGAGCTTGGCGATGACGTCACGGTCAGCCCCGAATGCGCCGAGTGGGGTGAACTGGTCATGGACCGCATCGCCGAAGCCCAGCCAGAGTTGGTTATCTCCAATACCACCCGCCCGCAAAACGAATTCGGGCATGGGCCCGATGCGGTCCCCGCCGGCTACCAAGCCTTCTGGGAAGAACTATCCAAGCGCGATATCCCCTTCCTGGGTTTCCGCGATAACCCGTGGGGATTCGATGAGGACGGGGAGCCGCGCGAATTCGATGAGTGCTACGTTGCCACTGAAGACGCTGTGGGCTGCGGCATGCGGTTTGAGGAGGTTTACCAACCTTACGATCCAGGTGCCGTTGTTCTATCGCAGTACGAAAACATGCTGTCCCTCGATACCGCGCCGTGGTTCTGCGATGCTAATGGCGATTGCCCGGTCATCATCGGAAACACCATGGTCTACCGCGATATGCACCACATCACCAATGCCTTTGCGGATTCCGCGATGCCGATGATCCGAGAAGCCCTCACGCCCTTCTTGAATGGCGAAAAGGTCCAACAAGAGGCGCCAGAAATCTCCCCTGAAGAGGCGGAGGCAGCACTAGAGGAATCGCCAGCTGCCCCCACCACCGGTGGCGCGCGGCGCGCCACCCCAGTGCCGTACCCCAATACCTTGGAAAACGATCCGGTGTAAACGCTCCCCGCGACGGCACGCACAAAGGTGGCCCATTACCTGTAAGCAATGGGCCACCTTTTATTTATGTCTCTGCGCGGCTACTTCTTGCCCTTGCCAAAGTTGAGGTTATCGAGGTCGATATTCTCCATGCCTTTGGGCATCTTGGGCATGCCGGGGATCTTTCCACCGCCGAGGCCGCCTGCACCGCCGCCTCCCATCTGCTGTTGCAGCTGCTGTAGCTCTTCCATCGACGGCATACCGCCGCCCATTCCTGGCATTCCGCCTGGCATCTTGGGCCCGCGGTTGCCGCCGCCACCCTTACCCTTCTTGCGCTTGCCGTTTTTGCCCTTGCGGCCTTTTGGCTTTTTCTTGGTGGCAGAACGTCCGCCACCGCCCATGCCAAATTGGCCGGCCATCTTGGACATCATCTTCTTGGCCTGATTGAAGCGCTCAATGAGCTGGTTGACCTCGGAAACGCTCACACCGGAACCATTGGCGATGCGCTTGCGGCGTGACGCGTTCAAAATCTTCGGGCTCTCGCGCTCTTCTGGGGTCATACCGCGGATGATGGCCTGGATGCGATCCAGCTGCTTTTCATCCACCATGGCGGCCATTTCATTCATCTGCTTGCCGCCAGGCATCATCTTCAGCAGGTTGCCAATCGGACCCATCTTGCGGATCATCAGCATCTGGTCCAAGAAGTCATTCAGCGTGAGCTCGCCAGAGCCCAGCTTGGAGGCTGCTTCTTCGGCCTTCTGGTGATCCAGGGTGGCTTCTGCCTGCTCAATGAGGGAGAGCAGGTCACCCATGCCCAGGATGCGGCTAGACATACGCTCTGGGTGGAAGACATCGAAATCATCGAGTTTCTCACCAGTAGAGGCATACAAAATCGGCTTGCCGGTCACCTCACGAATGGATAGCGCTGCACCACCGCGGGCGTCGCCATCCAGCTTCGTGAGAACCACGCCGGTAAAGTCCACGCCATCGCGGAAGGCCTCCGCCGTTTGCACGGCGTCTTGACCAATCATGGAGTCGATGACGAACAGGACTTCATCCGGGTTTACGGCATCGCGAATATTGCGCGCCTGCGTCATCAGGGTTTCATCAATGCCCAGGCGGCCGGCGGTATCGATGATGACCACATCGTGCTGCTTCTGCTTCGCCTCAGCAATACCGCGCTTGGCGACGTCCACCGGGTCCCCGTGCGAGGTGCCCATCTCGTGGTCATTGGAGTCCAGGGAGGTACCTGGGTCTGGAGCGAAGGTCGGAACTTCCGCGCGCTCGCCGACGATCTGCAGCTGCTGCACCGCTCCTGGGCGCTGCAAGTCACAGGCCACAAGCATGGGGGTGTGCCCCTGCTTCGTGAGGTGCTTGGCCAATTTACCCGCCAGGGTGGTTTTACCAGCACCCTGCAGGCCGGCCAGCATGATCACGGTCGGTGGGTTCTTAGCCAGGTTCAACCGGCGGGTTTCGCCGCCTAGGATCTCAATGAGCTCCTCATTGACGATCTTGACAACTTGTTGGGCGGGGTTGAGTGCCTCGGATACTTCCGCGCCGCGGGCGCGTTCCTTGATGCGCTTGATAAACCCGCGCACCACCGTCAGAGAAACGTCAGCTTCCAGCAATGCCAAACGAATCTCACGAGTCGTGGCGTTGATATCCGCCTCAGTTAATTTGCCCTTGCCGCGCAGGCCCGCCAGGGCTGACTGTAGGCGGTCTGATAGTGAGTCAAACACTACGGATGCGCTCCCTTAAATTAGATCGATCTAAAGTTCAATTATTCAATCTTAGTCCCTAGCCAGGGCCCTGGTCACATTCCCCACCACCTGGGCGCGCGAAACCGAAGCGCCAAAGAACACATGCACAATCATCGTGGCACCCAGGATCTCATGGCGCAGCCACATAAACTCCGGCAATGCCTCCACCAGATAGCCCAACGCGCCTATTCTCTCCACGGTGCGAATCTCCAAAATGCCGCCCACGTTAAAGGCCGCCGTCGTGGGCTCACCTGCGATATCGGGAAGCTCGGTGTACGTGCGCGAATTATAAGACTGGATAAACCTATCCGGTTCCGCAGCCTCTCTAAGTGTCTTTTGCACGGTGCGGATGACAAACTCCGCCTGATAACCGCTAGCATCACCGCGCACGAAATTGGCCCGCACAATGGTCCACCCCAGGGCAGAAATCAGCGCAAAAATGCGCTTAAACTCTGCTTTATTGGCACCAGACCAGGTCACGGTGACCACTTCCTCCTGCCAATCAACCGCAAGCCCTACCCCATGCTCGTCCTGCGGAACCCGGACTAAGGGGCGGGTCACTATGCGCGGCTTATTTGCCTCCAAGGCCCGGGCGACGATAAGGGCCTGTGCTTGTGCGGTGCGAGCGGACCACACCCCAGGGCCCGTCGATAAGGCATCCGCCTTGGATAAGGTGGCAAGCAACGAAATGGTCAATTGGTCATAATGACACGCATTTAATAGGGCATCGCGCGCGGCATCCGAACTCGGATCCATCGTCGCCGCCAATCGCGCCAGGGTCGTATGCTCTGCCACCACGGTTTGTACGCGGGAAATATCAGCAAGATTAAACCGCATGCGGGCGGCCTGCCGCGCCACCAACTCTGCCCCTACTTGCTCGTGCGGACGGTCATGCCCCTTGCCCAAATCGTGATACAACGCGGCCAAGAGGAGAAGGTCCGGGCGGGCCACCGAGGTTCGTACCTCGGCGCAGCGCGTCACGGTGGCAACCAAGTGGTAGTCCACGGAATGCATGTGGCTGCGTTCCCTAGGAAGTAATCCGCGCACATGACCCCATTCGGGGACCAAGCGCTCCCACAGCCCATAGCGATCCAACTCGGCAATCACCCGTGGGGTATGAGATGGCGAAGACAAAATGGCGAAAAAGTCATCCACGGCCGCCCTCGGCCACCGCTCCGGCGGGGGCGGTAACTCCTGCAGCGCCCTCCATGTCATCGCAGAAACGGAATAACCCGTCCGCGCTGCGGCCGCCGCAACTCGGGTCAACAGCCATGGATCCCCACGATTGGGTGTGCGGGCTAGGGAGATCACGGCGCCATCGGCCACGACATCCACGTCAAGGGGCCTGCGCACACGGTCGCGCCCCTGCGCCGGACCAGCGCCCCGGCTACCCAAAACGCCGCGGGCAGTGGCCAAGCTACGCTCTACCGCTTCATCGACAGCAGAAGCCGCAGTAACCAATGCCGCCGTGAGCTCGTAGCGGCTGCTGAAGCCCAATTCATCAGCGACATCTGCGGCAAAGTCCGGATCCAAAATATCGCGGTGCCGGCGAGCCTTGACGTGCAGCAGGGTCCGTGCATCGAGTAACAACCGCCGCTCTTCTTCCAGCGCAGGAAGATCGCACAGATTTCCTAGGGCTAAAGCGCGCAGGAGCTGAATATCGCGCAATCCCCCGCGCCCGTTTTTTAAGTCCGGGTTAGTCATGGTGGCAACGGCGCCAGAACGGTTCCACCGTGCGATGGCGGTATCGACGAAGCGGTCAAACCCCCGCTGCAGCTGTCGACGCCACGCGTGTAGGAGGCGTTGACGGGCGTCATCGACAAGCGGCTTCTCGCCGGCGATATACGTCAGATCCAATTGTGCGAAGCCAGCCGAGGTGTCCTGCAAGGCTATTTCGGCGCACTCCTGCGGGGTACGCAGGGCGAAATCCAGCCGATACTTGGCATCCCACACCGGATACCATAAGTCCTCTACCAAGCGGGGATCTGGCTCGTAATCCTCCGGAAAGATCAAGATGACATCAATATCGGAATAGGGAGTCATCTCCTGCCTGGCTAAAGAGCCAGTTGCAGCTAGCGCCGTGTGCGGCGGCAGATCTAAATCCTGAAGCAGGCGCACCGCCGCGTCATAAGCCTCGCTGCGAAGAGCGGATGCTGCCACCATTTTTGCTTAAAGGGCGGTCTCGCCGCGCTCCCCGGTGCGGATACGGATGACGTCTTCTACCGGGGTAATCCAAATCTTGCCATCGCCAATCTTGCCGGTATAAGCGGCATCCACGATGGCGTCAATGAGCTCTTCCACCTGGTCATCAGCGGTCAAAACTTCTAGTTTCACCTTGGGTACAAAGTCCGTCGCGTATTCGGCGCCGCGGTAGACCTCGCTGTGCCCACTCTGTTGCCCAAAGCCCTGGCTTTCGGTCACTGTAAGGCCGTGTACATCCTGCTGTTTTAATGCCTCCCGGATATCCGGCAGAGTAAACGGCTTAACGATGGCGGTAATTAGTTTCATTTAATCCTCCTGAAGAAAAGTATAAGTCGGCGGCCAGGCGCGGCGCGGATATGCTGCGTTCTAGTCTAACCCCGCACAACTTCCGAATGTGCCCGAATTACAGTTGCAGCCGGTAAATTAAGGCTGGATCCGCTGCTGTACGCACCGCATCTGCCCAAAAGAAACGCGGGCCGTACATCCTCCATGGAGAAAGTACGAACCCGCGCTGCACACTAGGGAAGGATAACCCTAGATTTCGTCTTCATCAGCGTAGACGGTCTGAATTTTCTCATTATTGTGTTTGGCGTGTTTAACGTCAGTAACCGCAACACCGTAGATGGAACGCCCCAGGTAGAACGAACCCACCGAGCCGATAATCCAGACACCAAAGCACGCGATGAGGCCCTTGATAAGGAGGCCTAGTGAAAAGCCATCCTGCCCAAAATCCACCACTAGCTTGGCGAGGATGATAAGCGGCACCGCCAGCCCCACGGTCGGGCCCATCAGGTTGGCACGGGTCAAGGCATCCGGTGCGCGCCACAAGGAAACCACCGTTGCCACCACAAGGATGGTCGCCACAATGAGCAGAACCGAAGCAATAATCTCGTAAACAGCCATGGCTTATCGCCGCCCTTTCGAAATGATGCGGGCCATAGACAAGGTCGGCAAAATACCGGCCGCGATGGCGCCAATTAGGGCAATGTCATAGGCCAATGGGGCGTTGTTAATCATTGACCATCCGAGGTACATGCAGATCATGCCATAAAAGACGATATCTGACATCACCGCGCGGGTGAGCTCATCGCGGGTGCGCAGTGCCAATAGCACCCCGCACCAGGCGGCCCCGCCCATAATGAACACGCACACCAGTACAACCCAACCGAATGGGGACAATGTTGCAAAATCAATCATCGGTCGGTCTCCTTCCTGCGTTGAATTTTCCGGGCGAGGTGCTTGGGCTTTTCGACGTCCGCCTGCCTCTCCGAAAGCGGAGTGTCCTCCGCCCGCGCGAGATCCGGTGAGCGCATATAGCGGCCGAGCGTATCCAAGGGGAATTCGTAGAAAGCCTCATCGAGTTCCGTCGTATCCCCTTGCCCAGGCACGCCATAGTCGATGCTCTTGACGCGCGGGGCCAAGTGCTCTTCCATATCGGCTAAGTCAGCCACAATCGCCGCAGGATCGGAACCCTGGACCGCTTGTACTAGCACGATGCGGGGCAAGCCCTTCCGCGGTGGTTCGCGGAGCCCCAAGGACAGCGTGCCAGGGGTAGCGGTGATGGACGAGGTGAACCAGAAGATCTCCCAGGCGCTGGTAACGCGCAGTGGATACCGGATGATGACCGGGTGGTATTCGTTATCGGGCTTAAATGCTGACATCGCCAGGGTAAACCCAGCAATGAAAATTTCTTTGATGAGCCAGAGTGCATAAGCTACGGCATGCATTTATCGGCCCTCCTGAATGTCATCGATATTAGGTAGTGCGGCTGAGTCATCGCCCAAGATGGTGTCAGTATAAGCCGTCGTGTCCAGCAGTTGGTCGGCTGCGGTTTCCACCGCATCAATAACCACGCCGGAGAAAATGAACATGCCCAGCGAGACCAAGATGAGCGCTGCAGAAGGCGCCATCAATTTCTTGCGGATGATGAGCTCATCGGGAACCTTGTCCGAGGGTAAGTCCTGTCCCCAGAAGGCCTCGCGCCAGACGCGCAACATCGCCAAGAATGCTGCGAAGGAAGCGATGATGATCATGGCAATCGCAATCCAGGCCCAAGCGCCACCGTTGCGGGCGACCTCGAAGACAATCATGAGCTTGCCCCACATGCCGGAGAATGGCGGGAAGCCCACAACGGAGAAAGCACCAGCGGCAAAAATCCAGGCGATGATGGTATCGCGGCGCGCGAGGCCCGATAGCTTGGTCAAGTCACCCGTGCCGTAGGTCTCTTCGATGGCACCGGAAGCCAGGATCAACGAGCCAACGGTCACCATGTGGTGAATCGTGTACATGATACCGGCGGCCAGCGCGCGGCTCGGATCTTCCGACGTAAAGGCCAACATCACCAGGATGAACGGCATGCCGTTGAGCATCTGGTAACCCAGCACGCGGCGAATGGTCTTTTCGGTCAGACCGCCAAACGCACCGATCATCATAGAGATCAGCATGAGGACGATGATGAGCACGTTCCACCGCTGCTCAAGATCGAAAAGCTGCACGTACAGCCGGTAGAGCATGTACACAGCAACCTTCGTGTGCAGGCCGGAGAAAAGGCCCATCACCGCAGCCGACGTTCCTGGGTAGGTACGCGGCAGCCAGGACTGCACTGGGAAGACACCGGCCTTGGCGGTAATCGCGATGAGAATAATCCCCGCGGCGACGGTCACTGGGCCATTGCCGGCGGCAGCTCCCTGCAATGCAGCCAAGTTAACCGAGCCGGTGACGGAATAGATATAACCGACACCAACCACCAGCAGCGTGGAGGCGAAAAGGTTGACGAGGACGAACGCGCGACCAGCCGCCAGGCGTGACCACGTGCCGGACATGGTGATAAGGCCGTAGGACGGCAGCAGCATGACCTCGATGAACACGAAGAAGTTAAAGAGATCAGCGGTCAGCAGCGCACCGCACACACCGGTAATAAGAATCAGGGTGAGCGAAGGATAGTAACGAGATTTCGTCTCCCCTCCCACAATGGCGAACCAGTTAGCGCCAAAGGCCACGATCATCGTGGTGATGATCATCAGTGCGGAAAAGGCATCCGCTGCAAAAGGAATACCCACATTGCCTACGTAGAGGCCCACGGTATGCGCCACTACCCCATTATTCATGGTGTAGATCAACAGCCCCAGACCAGCAAAGACACCGACTCCGGGGATGATGAGCATGATCGCATCGCGGACAGCGCGCCACGGCGCCAGCAAGGCAAAAGCCGCGGCAATGAGCGGAATTGCCGGGAAAAGCGGAAGAAGTTGGGCTACAACATCAGCCATTATTTTTCATCCTCCTTCTTCCTATTTACCCCGCGCTCAGCCACGGGAGTGTCGTGGTCGACCCGGCCAATGCGATCGAGCTCATTCGCGGATTCTTCCAAGATCGCTCGGTTCTGGGCATCGCGGCCCAGGGTAGAAAATGCGTGGTCGATGGTGTTGTCATCGACGGGTTCCACCACATCGGTGTCATCGTTTTTGCCCATTGCCGCCATGGTCAACAGGATGGTCGAGGTTGCCATGGAAATAACAACGGCCGTCAGAACGAAAGCCTGCGGTAGCGGATCGGCCATCTGGTCGTGGGGGACTTCCGAAGGAAAGGACTCCCCTCGGTAGGAATACACGCCAGTGGCCAACAAGGTCAGGTTGGCACCGTGGCCGAATGCCATCATGCCCAATACAATGCGGACCAAGCCGCGTTGTTGAATGAGGTAGACGGCGCCACCGATGAGGATGGCGATAGTTAACGCGAGAATCATTACTTCTCCCCTCCTCGGTTGGCGTTAGAACGGCGACGTTGCTTTCTCTTTGTCTTTGCCTCTTTGGGGCTAAGCAAAGCGAGCGGATCCGTCGACGGGTTGATTGGGTCTGGATACGGATCGTCCGCATCCTCAACGGCAATGCGCGGCGTCGCCGGCAGGGCCGAGTCATCATCATGGATCCATGGAAGGTAGTCCCGCTCGGTACCAGGCCTGAGGTAACCGCCCAAGGCATTGATGGCCATCGTGAGCATACCCAACACTGCCAGGTAAATACCGAGGTCGAAGATGAGGGACGTCGTCCAGTGCTGGCCAAAGGCCTCACCGTGCAAGGCGGTGAGGAAACCACCATTGCCAAAGCCGTCGTGCCAGTAGCCAATAAAGCCTGCTAACAGTGCCGTAATAATGCCAATGCCGGTCAGGTGCACTGGGGTCATGCGGCCGAAGACAATTTCATCGGAGCCACGGGAAAGGTAGGTCAGCCCGATGGCCGCACCCATGATGAGCGCAGCGGGGAATCCACCGCCGGAGGAATTGTGCCCGCGGAAGAACACGATGACGGACATGATGATGAGCAAAGGAATGACAATATTGATTCCCTTGCGCAGCGGCACGGAGTTCAGCTGCGACTGGCCGAATGGCGCTGGGCGCGTGCCCGAGCTGAACGGGAAGCGCGGCAGCGTGGTGGTAATGGCTGCGATAACGACGGCGGCCATGCCCAGCACGGACAGCTCGCCCAAGGTATCGAGTGCACGGAATTCCACGATGATGGTGGCCACGACGTTATCGCCGCCCGTGATATCCGGTGCCTTGTCGAGGTACCACAGCGCCAGATCCGAGCGTTCGTGACGGCCCATCAGGCCCCAGACGCCGAGGAAGGCCGCAATACCGGCCAATACGGCGATAACGATGGAGCCCACCTTGCGGGACTTATCCGTAACCGGTTGGAAGGTCTCCGGCAGGTAGCGCAGCACCATCATCATGACGACCACAGACAAGGCCTCCACCATGAACTGGGTGAGTGCCACGTCCGGTGCGCCCAAGAGGAACATCTGCAAGGTAACACCCGTACCCGCGATACCAATCATAACGGCGCCGGTAAGGCGGTTCTTGGTGCGCACCAGCCCGAATACGGACAACGCAATGATGCCCAAAGGCAATAGGTCCCACGGGTTGTCGAGCCCATCGACGCGCGGCTGCAGCGGTACGCCGTCGACTCCCTCGCCGAACAAGGTAGTACCGGCAAGAACAATAACCACGATGACAATCGGGAGAATATGACGGGACGGATTGTGGGAATCGGACATCTTGCCCAATACTTGGCCGAGCTTGGCGCAGCCATCTTGCAGGCTTTGCAGGAGCTCGTTGCCGCTGCGCGGCATGAAGTTGCGTCCCTCGAAAGCCGACCATATCTTCTTGCGGACAAAGATGCCCGCGATGCCGGCCACCAACACGAGGAACGAGATGATAAATGGCACGTTGATTCCATGCCATACCGCAAGGTGAGAATGCGTTTCCATGCCCACGGCGCCAACGGCATGCTCCAAAGGCTCATCGAAAATGCCCAGGACGAAGACGAGCGGCAGGGACATAAAGCCCGGCAGTGCTGCCGGAAGCCACAGGGAAACTGGGGCTTCGTGGACATCGTCCATGGACCGTGGCCCATCGAAGAATGCGCCGAAGACGATCTTTGCAGAGTAGGTGAAGGTAAAGAAGGCACCGATACCTGCCACGATGAGCAAGATCGCTTGGCCTGCGCCGCCGATTGGGGCGTCCTCGAAGGCGGTAAGCATGCCTTCCTTGGACACGAAGCCCAAAAGTGGTGGTACCGCAGCCATGGATGCAGCGCCGATGACCACAGAGCCAAACGTCCACGGCATCTTATTCCACAGCGGGCCAAGGCGGCGGATATCGCGCGAACCTGCTTCATGGTCAATGACGCCGATGAGCATGAACAGCGAGGATTTGAAGAGCGCGTGTGCCAAGGTGTGTACCAGTGCCGCACCGATAGCAAACGGGGTGCCCACACCGATGGTGGCGACGATCCAACCCAGGTGAGACACGGTGGAATAAGCGGTCAGCTTCTTCAGGTCCGTCTTTTGCACTGCGAATACCGCGGACATAACCGCCGTACCCATACCGACGACGATGAGCACCCAGTTCCATACCGCGACGTCGTAAAAGATCGTGGAGAAGCGAATGAGCAAGTAGATGCCCGCCTTGACCACGGCCGCAGCGTGTAGGAACGCCGAGACTGGCGTCGCGGCTGCCATGGCTTCTGGCAACCAGAAGTGGAATGGGAATTGAGCGGACTTGGTAAAGGCAGAAGCCGCGATTAGCACGGCAACGCTCGCGGTCACGCCCGGACGATCATCCCATACCGAGGAGGCGAGAATCTCAGAAATGGTGGTCGAGCCGGTGGTCACTGCGGCAATGCCCAATGCCGTCAACAGCGTAAGGCCACCAATAAACGTCAGGATTAGGGTGCGCTGGGAACCTGCCTCTCCCCCAGAGCCAGAGCGCGCAATGAGCATGAAAGAAGCCAAGGAGACAAGCTCCCAGGCGAGGAAGAGGACAACAACGTCATTGGCCAGAACCAGCAACAAGATGGACAGCGTGAACGCCGTCATCAGTGTATAAAAGCTCGTATTCCCCTCATTCTTAGGGAGATAGGCTGCCGAGTAGGTCAACACAACAGCGCCAATGACAAGAGCCAACATGGCGAAGAAGATGCTCAATGCATCTCCACGCAGAGCGAAACTTACGTCAACCCCCGGTGCAATAAAATCGCGTACCCAGGTGGCTTGGAAACTGAGTTCCTCCCCCGCTGCAATGGCAGAAAAATCCTTAGCAATGAGCACCGCTGCAATGAGAAAAAGGCCAGCTAATGGATAGCCCGCCTGTCGGTCCATGACCTTTACGGTCACCGGTGCCAAGATCACTGCCAATGCCGCAAGGAGGACAGCAAAAAGTAGCGTCACGAAATACTTGCCTCACGAACCTTGTCTTGGATTGGTGCGAATTTCGCACCGAATCACTAAATACAGCCCTATCAGATTACCATTGCTCACCAGCCCAATCCAGATCACAGTAATCCACGGCACCCCATGCTGGCGGGGGCATACGTGCACGGCACAGAGGCGAGAGAAAACTCCCCAGCGCCCGTGGCTTTCTCACTTTTGTCAGCAGCCGGGGTACTGGGGAGTTATCTAAGGCGGTGGAAGGAGTCCCTATTTCTCGCCTAGCAAGGCATCGACAAATCCTTCGACTTCGAATGGCGCAAGATCGTCGGCACCCTCACCCAAGCCCACAAGCTTGACTGGAACACCCAATTCTTCTTGCACCTGGAAGACGATGCCGCCCTTCGCCGTGCCATCCAGCTTGGTGAGTACGACACCGGAGATGTCAACGACCTCGCGGAAAATCCGTGCTTGTGCCAGGCCGTTTTGGCCCACGGTAGCATCGAGGACCAAGAGAACCTCATCAACCTCGGTCTTCTTTTCTACAACGCGCTTGACCTTGCCTAGCTGATCCATCAAGTCGGTCGAGGTATGCAAACGGCCGGCCGTATCAACCAAGACGACATCGACCTGCTGCTCCACACCAGTGGCCACGGCATCAAAGGCCACGGAGGCAGGGTCTGCGCCTTCCTTGCCACGCACGGTTTCGGCGCCCACGCGGCGTCCCCACGTTTCTAGCTGATCGGCTGCTGCGGCGCGGAAGGTATCTGCCGCACCCAGCAATACGCTGTGGTCCATCGATACGAGGACGCGGGCGAGCTTACCGGTGGTGGTGGTCTTACCGGTGCCGTTGACGCCCACGACCATGACGATGGCAGGCTTGCCGTCATTAGGCATCGCCCGAATGGAGCGATCCATTTCTGGGTGGCAGGCCTCGATGAGGCATTCACGCAGCATCGCACGCGCTTCTTCTTCGCTTGACACGCCACGCTCAGCGATCTTGTCACGCAGAGAATCGGTGACCTTCATCGTGGACTTGGTGCCAAGGTCCGCCATGATGAGGGTATCTTCGATTTCCTCCCAGGCGTCTTCATCCAGGTCTCCGGCGGAAAGGATTCCCATCAGTCCTTGGCCGATGGCGTTCTGGGAACGAGAGAGGCGGCCGCGCAGTCGGCCGAGACGGCCTCCCGCAGGAGCGATGTCTTCGGTGGGCTGGCCCGCCGCGGCAGGCTCGCCCTCCGGCACAGGGGTTTGTTCCTTGGCCGCTTCTGCAGCATCCGTTTGTGCATCGGCTGCAGCCGCAGCTTCTTCGGCTTCCTCGTGGTTATCGACGCGTTCCTCGATGTGGTCTGCGTCTTTATCATCTACCACCGCGTCAAAGACCGGTGATTCGTCTTCTACCTCGGCGGCCTCGACGGATACAACGTCTTCTGGGTCTTTTTCTTCATGGTCCAGCGTGCCGTGGTCGCCTGTGCTCTCTGCCGCAGGTTTCTCGGCGGCAGATGGAGCGGATTGCTCGCTGCCCTTTGCTTCGTTTTCTTCTGCTTCCTTCTCACCAGAAGCAGGCGTAGAAGCCTGTGCGGAATCCGGCTTGCCAGAGTGATCCTCTGCTTGGCCTGCAGCTTCCTTTTCCGCTTCGTTATCTGCGGCGGATTCCTTGCTGTCAGCAGAAGCGGCAGCTCCAGCGGCGCCGACTCCCCCAGTGGCGGCTGCAGCGGCAGCGGCCGTTCCGGCAGCACCCTTACCTTCGGTCTTATCCGCGGCAGGCTTGGACTTGGGTTCCGGAGTGGAAGCAGACTCGACTTTAGCCTCATCACCGGCGCCATCGGCGTCTGCAGGCTGCTTGGTTTCTGCGGGCTTCTTTGGCTGCTCACCGGCTGCAGGTTCTTGGCGCTGCGTTTCTTCCTGCTTGGCTGCCTTTTCGGGGGCAGCGTCCTTATCCTTAGCCGGTTCAGGTCGCTTGGTTGCCGGCGGCTCTTCACCGTTGAGCTGGGCATTCGCGATATCGGTGGCGGTGGGCTCCGACTGCTCCGATGGTGCCGGCTGCTGCTCCTGCTTAGCCTGCTGTGGTTGGGCCTTATGTGGCTTTTCTTGCGCTGCCTTCTCGGGTTCTTTCGAACCCGCTGGGGCAAAGTTGAAGCCAGACTTCGCCTGGTAATTGCCGGACTTTTGCTCTTGGGTTAGCTGCTTGGGCTCTTCTTCCTTGGGTTTCTCGAAAGAAACCTTCTTGGACTCACCGCGCTTTTTGCCAATTGCAATAAAGACGACAATCAGCACAATGACAACGATTGCTATGCCGATCCATAACCATAAAGAATTCATGCCTCTATAGTGCCAGCCTTTCGGGCTTGCGGCACATAAGGGAGGCGAAATCTTCTATTCCGTTGATTGCAGCCCATCACCTGATTGCGGCGCATCAACTCCAAGCCGCATCGCATCCTGGCTTGCTTGCTCGGCTCCCGGCGCGAGTCCGGCTGGATTCATGCGTTGGGAGATGACCCGGGTGATGCCGTCACCGCGCATGGTCACACCATAGAGGACGTTGGCCACATCCATGGTGGGCTTTTGGTGCGTGATGACAATGAGCTGGGAATCCTTCCGCAACTCCTCGAATAAGGCGATGAGCCGGCGCAGGTTGACATCATCAAGCGCTGCCTCGACCTCATCCATGACGTAGAACGGGCTGGGGCGTGCGCGGAAGATAGCCACGAGCATGGCCAGTGCGGTAAGGGATTTCTCGCCGCCGGAAAGCAGCGACAGGCGCTTGACCTTCTTACCGGGCGGGCGTGCTTCTACCTCGATGCCGGTGGTGAGCATGTCTTCTGGCTCGGTGAGGATCAGCCGGCCCTCTCCACCTGGGAAGAGGGTGTTGAATACCTTGGGAAACTCTGCTTCGACGTCCCGCCAGGCATCGGTAAACAGCTGCAGGATCTGCTTATCCACGTCCGAAATCACCCCGGCGAGATCCTGGCGGGCTTGGATGACATCGTCTAGCTGCGTAGACAGGTAGCTGTATCGCTCTTCCAGCGCCTTATATTCCTCAAGGGCCAAGGGGTTAACCTTGCCCAGCGAGTTCAGATCCTTTTCCGCCTGCTGCAGCCGCGACTTTTCCGCGCTGCGGTCAAAGTCTTCGCCCGGGGTGAAATCGCGCAGCAGGTCAGCGATGGCGATGCCCAGCTGCTCGCCAATCTTTTTCTCCGCTTCATCCAGGCGCACCTGCGCCTGCGAGCGCGCCAGTTCTGCTTCATGCGCCCGTGCGGTTAGCCGGTCGCTATTTTGGCGTGCGACCGATACCGCTTGCTTGGCTTGCTGCAATTGGGAATTTAAGGAGTTGCGCTCATGCAAAAACTCATCGCGCTCAGAGGTGGCGCGGGTTAAGAGTTGGTTGGCCCGCGCGGCCAAGTCCTGTGCGTGTCGCGCCACTGTAGCGGCCAATTGGCCCTGGGCCTTGCGGCGGGCCATGGCTTGTTCATGGCGGGCCTTCGCTTGGCGTTCGTGCTGGGCCTGGCGCCGCAGATTATCGGCCTTGCCGGCAACTTGGCCCACGCGCTCTTGCGCCGAGCGGGCGGCAACTTGGGCTTCCATTTCCATGGATTTTACTTCTTCGAGCGCAGCCGAGGCGGCATCCCTATCGGCAGACGAGGGCTCGTCTGGTTGATCGTCGGCGTCGACGCGGGCGAGCCTATCGCGGGCATCGGCAAGCTCCTGGTTAGCCTTCTGCAGCCGCACCTCAATCTCGGTGGCGCGCTGCGCGGACTTTTCCAGCTCCGCTTTATTGGCCTCGTACTGCTTTTCCAAGCGGTGGTGATCGCGCTTCCAGGCATCAACCTCGGTATCGTGCTCCCGCAATGCCGCCTTCGCAGACGCGGCCGTCACGCGGGCATCTTCGGCAGCAATCCTCGCTCCCTCCAGGGTGCCGGAGAGTTCGTGTAGTGCTTGATTGGCCTGCTCTAGCTCCTCTTCGGCCTCCGCGATGCGGGCGGTGACTTCCACGGTAGACGAGGACCCGGTACCGACCTCGACCCACCCTTCGCCAATGACGACGCCCGAAGCGGTCACGGCGCGCAGGCGCGGATCCTCGGAGACGAGGCGCCGGCCGTGGGCAAAATCGGGGACGAGGACGACATCGGCAAGCAGCCTGTGCAACGCCGCCGACACCGCAGGTTGGACCGATATGTGGTCCAGCAGCCAGGAGGTCTGCGGCGGCAAATCGGCATCGACGCGCCACGAGCTCGCAGGCGCGGTCGCCGCCGCATCCAACAGCGCCGAGCGCGGGCCCTTTTCCAAATCCGCAATCAACCCTTCGGTCAACTGCCCCGCCTGCGCCTCCGCAAAGGTGCCCAACGCGGCCGCAACCGCCGATTCATAGGTGGTGGAAATATACGCGGCCAATGGCTGGAATTCTTCGCCCACCTCGACCGACTCGGGGATGGTCTGGGACAGCGTATCGATGCGGGACCGCAGCGTATAGACAGTGCGCTCGCGCTCGCGCTGGGCATCGCGGAGCTGATCCAAGCGCTTATCGGCAGCGCCCGACTCGCTGGCGGCCCGCGTATGCGCCTCCTCCAAAGGCTGGCGCTCCGCAGCATAATTATCCAGCTTCTGCGCTACCTCAGCGGCTTCTGCCTGCGCATTCTGGGTGCGTCGCTGCAGCGAAGCCACGGCCTCTTCCTGCCGCGCCAACTCCTCTTCTGCGCTGGCCACCTGCCCCGCGGCCTTTTCCTCGGCGGCAAAAAGGCGCACCACGCCCTCGCGGCGGTCCGCAATGGCGCGCACCTGCGCCATATGTTCGTGCTCGGCGGCCTCAAATGCTTGCCGACGCTCCGCCACTTCCTCCCGGATGCTTTCTAACCGCTCCGCGGCTTCTTCTGCCGCTACCAGGAGCTCCTCGTGCTCCTCGTCCGCGCGCGTCGCCTTGGCCTCAAGATCATCCGGATCCTGGCCGGCATAGGCGACCTGGGACCCGGCGTTATCCGCCCGCTCCTCCGCGATGCGCTGGGTCGCCGCAATGCGCTCGGACAAGGTGGACAGATCAAACCACAGCTTTTGGGCAGCCTCTGCCTGCGGGTTGACCTCCTCAAGCTGGGTTTCCAGCTCCATTTGATGCTCGGTCGCCGCTTCGAGCTGCGCCGTGGTCTCTTCCACCTGGGTAGATAGGACCGTCGCGGTCTGCTCGGCAGCAGAAAGCTTCTGCCGCAAGCCGACGATGCGGTCTCCGGCCAGGCGCAGGCGCGCATCGCGCACATCCGCCTGCACCGTAGCCGCGCGCTGGGCGGCCTCCGCCTGCCGTGCCAGGGGTTTTAGCTGTTTTCCCAGCTCATCGGTCAAATCCTGCAGGCGGTCCAAATTAGCCTGCATGCCCGTAAGCTTGCGCTGGGCCTTTTCTTTGCGGCGGCGGTGTTTGAGGACACCTGCGGCTTCCTCGATATAGGAGCGGCGATCCTCGGGGCGCGACTCCAGGATTTCAGAAAGCTTGCCCTGCCCCACGATGATGTGCATCTCTCGGCCGATGCCGGAATCAGAAAGCAGTTCCTGGATATCCATCAACCGGGCCTTTGCCCCGTTGATTTCGTATTCGCTCGCGCCGTCGCGGAACATGCGGCGGGTCACAGAGACCTCGGAGTACTCGATGGGCAGGGCACCATCGGCATTATCGATGGTGAGTGTGACCTCGGCCCGGCCCAATTGCTTGCGGTCGCCAGCCCCAGCAAAGATGACGTCTTGCATCTTGCCGCCGCGCAGGGTCTTTGCGCTAGCCTCTCCCATGACCCACGCAAGGGCATCAACCACGTTGGACTTACCGGAACCATTCGGTCCGACGACGGCGCAGATGCCCGGCTCAAATTTGAGAGACGTCGCCGACGCGAATGACTTAAAGCCTTTGAGCGTCAGCGATTTCAGGTGCATTTTGGATAGTGTAGCAAGCCATTAAGACACGAGTTGCAGCCAGCATTGGGTTGGCTATTAGCGCTCCACAAAGCCGCTTTCGCCCTTCGCAGCCGCCCACTGCTCAACCACGAGATCGACGCTACCCGGACGGCGGGTGGTGCTTGGTTCCTCTTGCAACAGTTCCAAAAGCTTCTCGCACTCGGTGCGCGGTCCCTCAGCAACAACCTGCACGCGGCCATCTGCCAGGTTGGTTGCATGCCCAGCGAGGCCTAGTTCCAGGGCGCGCGAGCGCGTCCACCAGCGAAAGCCCACTCCTTGCACGTTGCCGTGCACAAAGGCGGTCATTCTTTCCATGTCACTGCACCTTCCTCATTAATAGCGATATTAATAGCGATCGGCCTCGCCGCGATCGCGCAAGATTCTGCGGTCAGCATCGCTGCGGCGGGTCACGGGGTCGGAGCCGTCCCAGCACTCCACACCGGGCACATCCGGAAGCATATCGCGGTGGAAGACCGGATCGACTCCCTTACTGCGCTGCTCGTTGAAGTTCTTCAGCAATTGGATGGCCACGCCGGATAGCGGGACGATAGCGATGATATTCAGGATCACCATCGTCGCGGCACCGGTATCCGCCAGGGCGAAGACCAAGGGCAAGGAGCCGACGGCACCGAACCAGACGAAGAACAGCACCACAAGGCGGAAGATATTCAGCACCGTTTTATTGGTGGTGAGGTATTCCAGGTTGGCTTCTGCCAAGTAGTAATTGCCCAAGATGGAAGAAAAGGCCAGGAAGAACAAGATGAAGCTGACGAAGTGAATGCCCCAGTGGCCAACCTCGGCGGACAAGGCCGCCTGGGTAAGGGAAACGCCCTCGGCCTCTTCGCCGTAGGCAACTTCCGGGCCGAGCAGGATCAGGAAGGCGGTAATGGTACAGACCACGATGGTGTCGAAGTACACGCCCAAGGTCTGCACCAAGCCCTGCTTTACCGGGTGGGAGACGGTGGCGGTAGCCGCCGCGTTAGGGGCAGAACCCTCGCCGGCCTCATTGGAAAACAGGCCGCGCTGGATGCCCTTCATCATCGCGGCGCCGATGCTCGCGCCGGCGATTTCCTTAAAGCCGAGCGCGTGGCCGATGATATCGCCCAGCATGCCCGGGACCTTGTCAAAGTTCGTAATGACCACGAAGCCGCCGATGAGCAGGTACGCCAGGGCCATAAACGGAACGACCACCTGGGTGATATTGGCAATGCGCTTTACGCCGCCAAAAATGATGAGGCCCGCGGCAATCGCGATGATGATGCCAATGATGGAGCCAAAGGTGGCATCGTCTTCGCGGCCGAAGGAAAAGGCCACGGCCTCAGCGATGGCGTTGGTCTGGAAGGAGTTATAGACCAAGCCGAAGGTAAAGACGATGGCGATAGAGAAAAGAACGCCGAGCGGGCCCCAGCCCAGCCCGCGCTTCATGTAGTAGGCCGGCCCGCCGCGGTACGTATCGCCATTGCGGACCTTCCACAGCTGCGCCAAGGTGGATTCCACAAAGGCGGTAGCGCCGCCGAGGAGGGCGATGATCCACATCCAGAAGACGGCACCAGGACCGCCCAGCGAAATGGCCACCGCGACGCCGGCCACGTTGCCGGTGCCCACGCGCGAGGCAGCAGAGATGGTAAATGCCTTAAATGCGGAGATTCCCCCGCTTCCTGCGCCCTCATCCTCATCGTCGGTTTTGGGGCGCTCGACCACAGCGCGCAGCATATCGGGCACCTTGCGGATCTGCACCACTGCGGTGCGCGCACCGAATAGAAGGCCCGCTCCAATGAGCAGCCAGGGCAGGATGTATGTCCACACGCCATCGTTAAATGTCGTGACGACATTTTCGAGAAATTCCATGCGGATTAATTTACTGCCTGAAGGTCTACAACGTGAACCTCACAGGTAAAGCACTATTGGCAGTGGGGGCAATAATGGCTCGAGCGGCCCCCGATGACGGAGCGCGCAATGAGCGAGCCGCAGCGGGAACATGGCTGGCCAGCACGGCCATAGGCCGCAAGCGAGCGCGCAAAATAGCCGGATTCACCGTTGACGTTGACGTACAAAGAATCAAAGCTCGTTCCCCCCGCTTTGAGGGCGGCAGACATCACGGTCTGTGCCGCGGCCAATAGCGCCACGGCATCTTTCTGCCGCAGTGCCGAAGCCTTCTTGCGCGGTGAAATGCGCGCTGCCCACAGCGCTTCATCGGCGTAGATATTGCCAATGCCAGATACCAACGTTTGATCCAATAGCGCCGTCTTTACCGCGGTTTTCTTCTGCCGCAGGCGGCGCGCGGCGCTGGCGATATCAAAATCGGGTTCCAGAGGGTCCAAACCGATATGCGAGATCGTGGACCACGGCGCATACAGCCAGTATCCAAAGGTGCGCTGATCCACAAAGTGCAGCTCGGTGCCATCGCTGAGCCCTACCGTGATGCGGCGATGCGGCGAATCGGTAGGGCCGATGCGCAGTTGGCCCGACATGCCTAAGTGAATAAAAAGCACGTCGCGGTGGCTATCCATCGGGTCCTCCCCCACGAATTCCAGCCACATGAATTTGCCGCGACGGGCGACCGCTGCGATTTCCTTACCCACTACAAGGCCCGCTAGCGGTTCATCTTGGCCGCGGTTCGCCCGCGGATGCGCAATGTCTACCGCCGTAATCTCTTTGCCCACGACGTAGCTTTCCACCCCGCGGCGCACCGATTCTACTTCGGGCAATTCTGGCATTAGTTAGACTTCTTTATGGGCGGTCCCTTGCACCAGCAACGGGGTTTCGCGCAGGGTTTGGCATGCCTCTTGCGCGGCCTGCTGCTCCGCTAATTTCTTATTATGGCCCTGCCCATGGCCCACGGTCAGCCCAGCGACGGTGGCAACCGCGCTGAAGGTTTGATCGTGTTCTGGGCCGGTAGCGGTAGCCGAATAGACCGGCATGGGCGCCTTCAGCTCGGCGCACAGCTCTTGCAAGGTGGTCTTCCAGTCCAAGTGGCGGCCACTAACGGAGGCATTATCGATCTTTTCCGCGAATAGGCGCAAGATCACATCGCGGGCGGTTTCAAAGCCGTGCTCGCGATAAATGGCACCGAAAATCGCCTCGGTGGTATCCGCAAGGATGGAATCCTTATCGCGCCCACCGGTGGACTGTTCGCCCTTGCCCAGCAGAATATGCGGGCCCAGGTTGATTTCACGCGCGATATCGGAAAGCCCATAGCGCGAGACGATGGACGCACGCATCTTCGAGATATCGGATTCGGGGCGCGATGGATACGTCACGTATAGCTTCGCCGCCACCGATAGACCCAAGACGGCATCGCCCAAGAACTCGAGGCGCTCATTATTAGGCAGGTGCCCGTTTTCATTAGCAAAAGAACGGTGCGTCAGCGCCAAGCGCAGGTTTTCCGGTTCAAGGGAAACACCGAGCGATTCCAAAAGCGGGGTGTGATCGACCGCCGCAAAGGTGGCCTCCCATGCCTCTTGCCCGGTTAGCTTCTTCTTGCGGCTCATAGGAATTTCTCCAGACCTGCCCAGCGCGGGTCTATCTTTTCCTCTTCCTCTTCTTCCCCGGAGATTCCGGTGGTCACGCCCTCGGGGGTCTGGATATCGCAGCCGTCTTCGCAGACGGGGGCGAAGGGAAGATTCAGGCCTGCTTCATCGATAACCGCCTGGAGTAGATCCAGTTCATCGTCCTGGATTTCGGGGATTTCATCGCCCGAACCGGCATCGTCGGATTCGGCTTCGTCGCCGCTGACAAAGGACTCATCGGCGGCGAAGACCTGGGTCACGTGCAGGTCTAGCTGCGGGTGGAGCTCTTTTAAGCAGCGCGCACATTCGCCCGTGAGGACACCGGAGATATCCGCATCAACCAGCACTCCTGAGCCCAACGGGGTCAGGGTCGCGGCAACGGTGAGATCTTCGCCCTTGGGGATGGCGATCATTTCCACGCCGATCCTTTCCGGTGCAGGGCCCGTCTGGGTGCGTTGTTCCGGCATTGCGTCAGCGCCTTGGGCGTTTAATAATTCGCCCACATCGAACTTCAATGGAGATGTCATAACAGTTGGTAGTCTACCCTGCCTCGCAAACTCCGCGTAGTTGCTGGCACGACCGCATTTTCTGGCAAGAAACTGAAGGTTCGGGCATAAAGCGCTATGGCTTGCCGGTTTTCCCTTTCCTGCAGGCCGCGGCGGCCTTAGCCTGAAGGCATGACTTACAACTTGGCCGCGGCCTCAGGAGATTTGAGCGCTATCGCTCCTAGATTCGGAGTGTTGTGCTGCCTTCCCGCCACCTTCTTAGTCATCTCTGGGGCAGTCCTCCATCGCCTGCCCAAGGCTAACCACTCTGGCATCTACGGCGACAAGGGCCTGCGCCTTTCCTCCGCCCTCATCCTCAGCATGTGCGCCGGGCTTATCGCCGGCGCGATTTTGGTCATCCCCTCCGGCCTCGACCTCACGGTGCTTACCGGCGCCCTTGTATTTTCTGCCAGCGCCGCCGCCATCACGTGGCTCTCGCGCGAAGCCCTTGCCTGCGCGTTGCTTAGCGTCGGCGCCATGTTCCTTACCACCGGCGCGGTCATTAGTCTTAGCGCGATGTTCTTCCCTCAAGACTTTATGAACGGTTCGGTGACCTCGCTCTCGTCCTACTTCACTACGGCCTTGGTCACCTTCCTCTTCCCCGGCTTGGTCAGCGCGGGAATCGTCGCCTTCGTGGCGGTCCAGAGCCAGCGCCCTCACCCTGCTACGAATGCTGCTGAGGCCACGCTTGCCGATGCCCCCTCATCATCCCCCGCCCCGCGCTACTCCAACTCGCGCAGCTCGGTCTAGCCTCCGACAGGCACAATAAGTCCTGCTACACGGTGACGCGATTTTCGCGAATATCCCGTGCAGCAGGACTTTTTAAGCGTCGTGCCTTGTAACTTGAGCCTTTAGCGCTCGGTATAACGGCGATCGTAGCCGTCGTCTGCGCCATAACGTGCAGCACCGGTACCACCGGTAGCACCACCGCGGGAGGACCCAGCGTTAGGGGAAGGCAAGTAATCGCCGCCGCGAGAGCGCACGCCAGCCCCACCGCGCAGGGCGGAACGATCGGAGTTTACGGTGCGCAGCAGTCCGCTAAGAGAGCTTTCAAATTCGCTGAGCTTGCTATCTACAAAGTCATCGCATTCCGTGCGCAGCCGGTTAGATTCGGTGTATGCGGTTTCCACGATCCGGTTGGCTTCTTCATTGGCGCGGCGGACGACTTCAGACTCGGAGACCAACCGCTCTTGTTCCTGGCGGCCTTCCGCCACCGAGCGTTCATATTCCTCGTTGGCCTGAGCAATGGTGCGGTCTGCATCTGCCCGGGCTTGCTCCACGGTGTTTTGAGCGCGCGCCTCAGCATCGGCCACCAGCCGCTGGGCATGTTCTTCTGCCTGCGCGACCGTGGTATCGGCCTCTTGGCGCGCCTGATTCACCATGTCGGTGGCCTCCGCAGACGCCTCATTAATGGTGTTATCCGCGCGCTCTTCGGCGCCGCGGATAATCTCGTCTTGCTTGTCTAAAACGTCCTGCGCATCGTCGATTTCTACAGGTAGCGCGTTGCGTAGGTCATCGAGAAGCGCCAGCATCTCATGGCGGGGGACCAAGCAATTGGAGGTCATGGGAAAGCCAGAAGCCTGCTCCAAATGCTGAACTAATTCATCAAGGGATTCAAAGACACGGTACATGCTGGGAATTCTACAACGCAGGACCTCCATTGTGTGGAGGGCGCGCCTTGGGTTCTCAGGCCGGGGCAAGGAAGGCTAAAGCTCTCCGAGTTCGATTCGCTTCCCGTGTTCGTTTAACCTATTTTCCCTCCACATACCCGCGGCACTGGCGCACACGGCCGCCGTATCCTCGCAGCAATGCAGAAACTCCCCACCTCTCCGCGAGTACGGAGAAATGGGGAGCCGTGGTTTATGGGAGTTTAGATAACGCCCTGTGCCAGCATGGCGTCAGCCACCTTCTTGAAGCCGGCGATATTGGAGCCAGCCACGTAATCGCCTTCACGGTCGTATTCCTTGGCCGTGTTGTCGATGTTCTTGAAGATGTTGCTCATGATGCCACGCAGGCGGTCATCGGTGTACTCGAAGGACCAAGAGTCGCGGGAAGCGTTCTGCTGCATCTCCAGTGCGGAGGTTGCCACACCACCGGCGTTGGCAGCCTTGCCGGGGGCGAAGTTGATCTTGGAGTCCTGGAATACGTGTACTGCATCCGGGGTAGACGGCATGTTAGCGCCCTCTGCAACGTAGCGAACGCCGCCCTCGACGAGCTTCTTAGCGGATTCGCCATCGAGCTCGTTCTGGGTTGCACACGGCAGTGCAACGTCAGCCTGCACATCCCAGATGTTGCCACCCTCGTGGAACTCCACGCCGTTGCCAGCTTCCTTGGCGTAGGTGGAGATGCGCTCGCGGCGAACTTCCTTGACATCGCGAAGCAGGTCAACGTCTACGCCATTCGGGGTGGTGATGTAGCCGGAGGAGTCAGACATTGCGACGACGGTAGCGCCCAATTCCTGTGCCTTTGCGGCGGCGTAGATGGCAACGTTACCGGAGCCGGACACGATGACCTTGGCGCCATCGAAGGACTCGCCGTGGGTCTTCATCATTTCTTCGGTGATGTAGACGGCACCGAAACCGGTCGCCTCGGTACGTACCAAGGAACCGCCCCAGGTCAGGCCCTTACCGGTCAGGACGCCGGACTCGTGCTGGGTGGTCAGGCGGCGGAACTGGCCGAAGAGGAAGCCGATTTCGCGGCCGCCGACGCCGATATCGCCGGCAGGAACGTCGCGGTACTCACCGATGTGGCGGTGCAGCTCGGTCATAAAGGACTGGCAGAAGCGCATAACTTCCTGCTCAGACTTGCCCTTCGGGTCAAAGTCGGAGCCACCCTTGCCGCCACCGATGGGCAGGCCGGTCAGGGAGTTCTTAAAGATCTGCTCAAAGCCCAAGAACTTAATAATGCCCAAGTTTACCGAGGGGTGGAAACGCAGACCACCCTTGTACGGGCCGAGCGCGGAGTTGAACTGCACACGGAAGCCGCGGTTGACCTGCACCTCGCCGTTGTCATCAACCCATGGGACGCGGAAGATGAGCTGGCGCTCCGGCTCGCACAGGCGCTCAACCAGACCGTAGTCTGCGTAGTGTGGGTCCTTATCCAGGACGATCTTGAGGGAATCCAGCACCTCGGACACCGCCTGGTGGAATTCCGGCTCGCCGGCGTTACGCTTGAGTAGCTTGTCGTAGTACTCAGAAACCTGGCTATCAACAGACATAGTGTATAAATCCCATTCTCGTGGAGTTTGACTAGCAGGAACCAGTTTCCTATCAATCTACCGATAATGCAAGTACAATTATTTCTCACTCCCCCGCTTATCCGCTTTTACCTGCGACGATAAAGGTAAATATTTTCTGTAGAACGTTCGGATTCCTAGTAAAAAGCCGCCGCACGGGTCGCGGGCTTTATAATCGCGGGCATGCATATTGTTGTCGCGCCAGACTCTTTTAAAGGTACCGCTTCCGCCACGGAAGCCGCAGCCGGAATCGCCAACGGGATCCGCCAGCACTACCCCAACGCCACCGTCACCACCTTGCCCATGGCCGATGGCGGCGAAGGCACCGCCCAGGTGCTGGCCCAGGCCGCCGCGGCGGGCGGGCAAGAAACTCAAACCATTACCCTGCCCACGACGGATGCGGTGGGGCGCTTGACCGAGGCGCAGTATTTCCTTGCTGGGCACACGGCATTCATCGACGTCGCCGCCGCCACCGGGCTGCCCGCGGTCCGCGACGCCCTCGATCCCCTCCACGCGGATTCTTATGGCACGGGCGTGCTGCTTGCCGATGCCCAATCCCGCGGCGCCACCTCCATCGTGCTCGGCCTTGGCGGCACGGCCAGCATCGACGGCGGCATGGGCATCCTTGCAGCCCTTGGCGCCGCCGCCCACGACAAACGCGGCTATGCCCTACCCAAGGGCGGTGCCCCGCTGGTGCAGCTCGATTCCATCGATACCGCGCAATTAAATATCAAAGCGGGCATGGTTGATTTCACGCTCTTGGCCGATACCCGGGCTATGGCCATGCAGGCTGCCACCATGTACGGACCCCAAAAGGGCGCGGAAGGCGAACAAGTAGCCCTGCTTGCCGGGGCACTTCTCCAAATGTGCAAGGTCACCGGCACGGATCCGGAAACGGAATTTACCGGTGCCGCCGGCGGCATTCCCATCGGCCTTACTTGGCTTTCGCGTACTCTGTGGGGCACCGATGAGCACGCCCGCGTCGTTTCTGGCGGGGCCCATGTGGCGAAGGCCCTCGGCCTCCCAGAAGCCATTTCTCAGGCGGACCTCGTCATCACCGGCGAAGGCGCCTTTGATGAGCAATCCTTAACCGGCAAGGTCGCCGGCACCGTTGCGGACTTGGCGGCGGAGACCTCTACCCCCGTCGGCATCATTGCCGGGGCCATCAACCGGGACACCGAGCACTTCACCGCGGAGCTAGACCAAGAAGGTGGAATGCCGGAGCAGCTGGCTAGGGCCGCCCGGGACATCGTCAAGCAGCTGGGCTAAGGGCGAATCTCGACCGTCCACGGAAAGATGGCGGGGCGCTCATGCGCTAATTCATCTTCTAATAGCACGTGATCCTTGGGCAATACGGCGTGCGGCGTGAGCAAACGCGACAACACCATAGCCAGCTGGTTCACGGATCCGGTCGCCCCCTCCACCGCGATGTTATAGCGGTGTGCGTGTGCGCCTTCCAAATCGCGCTCTTCATGTTCATCGCGGTAATTTTGCTGCAGCTGTTCCTCCAGCCCCTCAGGGAATCGGGGATCTGCTGGGCGAGTAACCTCGGCGGAGGTAAGCGATCCGCCCGCTACCAGCTTATCGGTGGCAGTGGTAAAAATTTCCTCCACGCGGTCCGCTTGCTCATCTGGAACCAATACATCGAATTGAATAGTCGGCATATAGCTGACCCTACCCTAACCAAAGGGATGAAAACTATGTCTTATTCCACAAACATCGCTTCCGTGGTCCACACTGCGGATACTGACCTGGCGTGGCAGCGGGATTTTTACGAAGATCTGCACCGCCACCCCGAGCTTTCCCACGAGGAGGAACGCACCGCGGCGCGCATCCGCGCCAAGTTAGCGGAGTTTGATTGCGAGGTAGAAGAAAACATTGGCGGGCATGGCATGGTCGCCATTTTCCGCAACGGCGATGGCCCCACCGCGCTCATGCGCGCCGATTTCGATGCCCTGCCGGTCAAGGAGGCCACCGGCGTGGAGTATTCCTCGACCAATGACTACATGCACGCCTGCGGGCACGATATGCACACCACGGCCCTACTCGGTGCCTATGCGCTTCTCGATGCCTCCCGCGATACCTGGTCCGGCACCTTCCTCGCCCTGTTCCAGCCAGCGGAGGAATCATCCATGGGTGCGAAATACATGATCGCCGATAACCTCACCGAGCGCGTGCCACGCCCCGATATTTGCTTAGGCCAACACGTCATGCCCGGTCGTGCCGGCACCGTTCGCCATACGGCCGGCCCCATCATGGCGGGCTGCGACTCCCTGCGCATTCGCATCTTTGGCAAGTCCGCCCACGCCTCCATGCCGCATAATTCCATCGACCCGACCTATACCGCGGCGATGATCGTCACCCGGCTCCAGGCCATCGTCGGCCGCGAGGTAGCCCCGCACGAGTTCTTCGTCATCTCCGTAGGCGAGCTACATTCCGGCGATAAAAACAACATCATCCCGGATTCCGCCGAGCTCGTGCTCAATACCCGCTTCTATGATCCAGCCTTGGCGGAAAAGGTCTATGCCTCTCTCGAGCGCATGGTGAAAGCCGAGTGCATGGCCTCAGGCTGCGAAAAAGACCCCACCTTTGAGTACTACGCGCACGGCGAGGTCACCGATAACGACGCCGCCGCGTATTCGCCCATCGACGAGGTCTTTACGGCCACCTTCGGGGAAGAATCCGTTACCGCCTCGCCCTCGACCGCTTCTGAAGACTTCTGTTACCTTCCGCAGGCATGGGGCGTGCCGTACGTCTTTTGGCACGTAGGGTGCACCCCGGAATCCGAGTTGGCAGATCCCCCAGTCAACCACCAGGCCAACTTCCTGCCGGATTACGAGCCCACGGTCAAGGCCTCTACCCAGGCCGCCCATGCGGCGGTGCTGGCGTATCTGGGCGCTTAACTCAACATAAAAAAATCCGCCGCGTCCCCTCTTCACTGGAGTGTGGGGGCGCGGCGGCTTTTTCAGTGCGCTAGTCCTTGATGGTTTCTCCCAAAATGTGGCACTGAATCATGTTGGTATTGCCGGAGATTCCCGGAGGGGTACCTGCAACGACGACGACCAAGTCATTCTCGTCGTACTCGTCCAAGTCCAGCAGGTACTTATCGATGGCCTCCATCATCTCATCCGTGGACTTGACGTCGGGGCTCAAGAAGGTCTCCGCACCCCAGGTCAGCGCCAGCTGGGAGCGCACATCTTCATGCGGGGTGAATACCAGCAGTGGTAGGTCAGAGTGCAGGCGAGCAACGCGCTTTGCGGTATCGCCGGAAGAGGTAAAGGCAACAATGGCCTTGGCGTTCAGCCGCTCTGCAATATCGCGGGCGGAATAGGACATCACGCCGCGCTTGGTACGCGGGACGTGCGCCAGCGGCGGGACCTGGCCATCGGTCTCGGAGCGCTTGACGATGCGCGACATCGTCCGCACCACGTTGTGCGGATCCGCGCCCACGGAGGTCTCGCCGGACAGCATTACCGCATCGGCGCCGTCGAGCACGGCGTTGGCCACGTCGGAAGCCTCCGCACGGGTCGGGCGGGAGTTCTCGATCATGGAATCCAGCATCTGGGTGGCCACGATGACCGGCTTTGCGTTCTCGCGGGAAATCTGGATAGCGCGCTTCTGGAATAGCGGCACCTCTTCCAGCGGAACCTCAACGCCCAAGTCACCGCGGGCAATCATCACTGCGTCGAAGGCCAAGATGATGGACTCGAGGGCATCGACGGCCTCGGGCTTTTCCAGCTTGGCAATGACCGGCACGCGGCGGCCTTCCTCGTCCATGATCTCGTGGACCTTGTCGACATCGGCAGGCGAACGCACGAAGGACAGCGCGATGTAGTCCACACCGAGCTGCAGGGCAAAGCGCAGGTCCTTGATGTCCTTCTCAGACAGTGCCGGCACCGAAATGCTCATGCCGGGCAGGGACACGCCCTTGTTATTGGATACGGGGCCGCCCTCGGTAACCTCGCACACCACGTCATTGCCGTCTACTTCCTTGCAGACCACGGCGACCTTGCCGTCATCGATAAGCAAGCGATCGCCCGGCTTGGCGTCTTCTGCCAAGCCCTTGTAGGTGGTGGATACGCGGTCGTGGGTGCCTTCTACGTCGTCTACGGTGATGCGGACGATTTCACCGTTATCCCACTGCTCTTCGCCGTTCTTAAAGCGGCCGAGGCGAATCTTGGGGCCCTGGAGATCGGCCAGGATACCTACGTTCCGGCCGGTCTTTTCGGTGGCGTCGCGGACCCACTTGTAATTGGCTTCGTGGTCCGCATGCTCGCCGTGCGACATGTTAAGACGCGCGACGTTCATGCCGTCTTCTACAAGGCGCAAAATTCCGTCCCCGCTAGCTACCGCGGGGCCGAGAGTACAGACAATTTTGGTTCTTCTATCCAGCATTATTGGCCTATTCCATCGGGGAAATTGAACAACCCCCAACCTACTCCCTCGCGCGCCGACAGGCCACAATTTTTTGGCGCCTTAACTACGGCAATCGGACACGATCACACATAACCGGTCATTTCCGGCCGCTAGCAGTGCCCGAGGTGCCTTGTGCACGCGTGTTGTCGTATTCCTCACCGCCGTCTTCTGCAGATCCCTCAGCCTGCTTGCGGTAGTAACGCGGGTCGACTTCGGCCGGGGTCTCTGGGCCCTTGCGCTGCCTGTCCAGCAAGAAGAAGACGATGAGGCCTGCGATAAAGACAACGGCGGAGACGATGAGGTTCACACGGACGCCGAAGATTTCGGTGGCTTCATCAGAGCGCATGCCTTCGATGAAAAAGCGGCCCAATGTGTAGCCCACGACGTAGAGGGCAAATACCCGGCCGCGCCCCAGCTTCCATGCCTTGTGTGCCCACAACAGGAACAGGCACACCAACACGTTCCAGATGAGCTCATACAAAAACGTTGGGTGCACCGAAGCGATGACCTCGCCGGTAGAGTGCCCGGAAACCGGCGCGTACTCCCCTGCCTCATCGACGCGGTAGTAAATATCCAGCGCCCACGGAACGTCGGTCGGCCGGCCGTAGAGTTCTTGATTGAACCAGTTTCCCAACCGGCCAATACCCTGGGCAAGGATGAGGCCAGGCGCCACCGCGTCCGCAAACGGCGCCAAGGGGATTTTCTTAATCCGGAACATTACCCACAGCGCTACGGCGCTTAAGGCGACCGCACCCCAGATGCCGAGGCCGCCATTGGTGACCTTGAGGGCATCGACCGGATTGCAGGTATCACAGAAGTACTTCTGGTTATCCGTGATGACGTGATAGAGCCGCCCGCCCACGATGCCTGCGGGGATAACGACGATGGTCGCATCCCACACGGTATCGGGATTGCCGCCTCGGGCAGTGTATCTCCTCAGCGTCATCCACATGCCCACGAGGATGCCGGCGATGATGCACAGCGCATACGCATGGATTGGAATGGAGCCAAGATGCCACACCACGCCCTGCGGCGGAGAGGGAATATTTGCAAGATTCTGAGTATGCACGTAGATAGTGTGCCTTATCAGCGTGCCCGTGAGCTAGTTTGGGGTCACTTTTCCTAGGAACTTTTACGCGAGGGGCACGCAGGGTGTTGGCCCGCAGCCACCAGAGAGCGCGCCAAGGCGGTGGGATCCTGGGCCGCCATGACGGATTCACCAACCAATACCGCATCCGCCCCACGGGAGGCATAGTGGAAAAGGTTGCGGGCATTATTCACCCCGCCCACGGCAATGCGCAGGATCGATTCCGGCAACCCCGGGGCAATATCGTTAAAGGCCTCCCGGTTGATCTCATCAGAGGCGAGGGACCAAGCATTGATCGCGATGACGCTACTGCCGGCCTTGATGGCGCGGTTGACCTCCCCGCAGGTTCGCACCTCCACGACGGCGGTCATCCCCAGCGATTCCGCGCGGTCCAGGAGGGCTTCCAACCGGGCTTGTTCTAAAAGCTCGACCTGCAGCGGGATCGCATCGGCGCCAAAGCAGCGGGCTTCGTGAATCTGGTACGGATCCACGATGAGATCACGCGCCATCATCGGGATATCGATGGCAGCGCGCGCGGCGGCCATATCCTCAAGCGAACCGTTAAAGCGCCGCGTATCCGTCTGGCAGGCCATTAAATGCACGCCGCAGTTCTCAAAGGTGCGCGCCCATTCGGCCATCTGCTCGGCCGAGCCCACGTGGGCGATTTCTCCGGTATAAGGAACTGCGCGTTTAAGCTCAGTAATGACTGAACAACCGGGTTTTAAGAGGGCTGCGCGGGCATCACGAGGAGGCTCCATATCCCGTGAGCGCGCCTTAATGTCCTGGAAAGAAACGCGTGCTTCGCGCGCGGCGACATCCTCTAGCACCCCAGCGACCAGGTGATCGACGGCAATGGGTGTGGGCATGAGCACCTCCCTCCGAGCGCGATTAAAATCACACTTAGATTAACGCTATTCGGGGCGTTTCCGGAAATTGCGCTGCGCGAACGGGGCTATTTACGGCCCACATCGGTCGGGTCGATATCGCTATCAAGCGCGTCCCACATCACGCGGCCGGAATCAGATGAGGTCTCCAAATCTTCCGCCAGCTTTTCCTGGCGGGCGGCGGGGGTTTCGTATTTGCTCGACGCCTTGACCTTGTCCTTGCCCGGGTTCTGGGCCAAGAGTACGGCGCCGAAAAATGCCAGTGCTGCCCCGATAATGGCGACGATGGGGCCGAGCTTGGTGACCTCCGTGGAAATGACGGTCGCCCAATCAGAGATTGCGGCGGAATCCACCGCGTTCTCATTCGCGGACGCGCCTTGCAATATTTTTTGCGCGCGCTCCGCATCGGCACCACTGGTTAGCAGGCTAATAGGACTCCACGCGGCGGCTGCTGCGGCAAGGGCACACACAATAGCCACGATGCGGCGCCCCGTTCGGCGCAGCGCAATCCCCGCGAGGACCCCGGCGAGGAGGACCAGCGTCAATGCCATCAACTCTAGGGACCACGCGGAACCCACGATCTCATTGGTTGCCGAGCCCGATTTATCGTCCTCGCTTACGGCTTTTACCCAGGTGCTGCGGGAAGAAAACCACAGCACCGCCGTGCCCACCGCCATAAGGAGTGGGCCAAGTCGCCTCGTCATTAGGAATCATCCCCTAAAAGAACTTTCGCATCGAAGCAGGTTCGGTCACCGGTGTGGCATGCCGCGCCGCGCTGGCGCACGGTCAGCAAGATGGTATCGCCATCGCAATCAAGGCGCACACCAAGCACGTCCTGCGTATGTCCTGAGGTCTCGCCCTTAATCCAATACTCACCGCGCGAGCGCGAGAAGTAGGTGCCCTTGCGCGTGGCCAGCGTGTGTGCGAGCGCGTGGTCATCCATCCAGGCAAGCATCAGTACCTCGCCGGAATCGGCCTGGGCAATAGCTGGCACGAGCCCTTGCTCATTGCGCTTGAGCAGCGCAGCTATCTGTGGGTCTAGCTCATAGTCTGCGGGATTGCTCATCGGCGTACCTCGTATCCGGCATCTGTCAAGGCCTTTTTGACCTCGCCAATTTCTACCTCCCCAAAGTGGAAAATGCTAGCTGCTAGGACGGCATCGGCACCGGCTTCAACGGCGGGTGGAAAGTCCGCTGCGGCGCCTGCCCCACCGGAGGCGATGACAGGAATGTTCACCGTCTCCCGCACCGCGCGCAGAAGCTCGAGGTCGAACCCGGCCTTCGTGCCATCTGCGTCCATGGAGTTTAAAAGGATCTCCCCCACGCCCAGCTCGGCGCCGGTGCGGGCCCATTCCACAGCATCGATGCCAGCCGATGTCGTCCCGCCGTGCGTCGTAACTTCAAAGCCCGACGGTGCGTGCGCCGCGTCGGTGCGCCGTGCGTCCACGGATAAGACGATGCACTGCGAGCCGAAGACTTCCGCCAATTCGCGCAGCAGGCTGGGATTGCCAATCGCGGCGGTATTGACCGATACCTTATCCGCGCCAGTACGCAGGAGCTCGCGGACATCGTCAACGCTGCGCACTCCCCCGCCCACGGTGAGGGGGATAAAGACTTGATCGGCGGTGCGGCGTACCACATCGAGCATGGTGGACCGGCCGTGTTTGGAGGCGGAGACATCAAGAAAAGTCAGTTCGTCCGCTCCCAATTCCTCATAGCGCGCGGCTAATTCCACGGGGTCTCCTGCATCGCGCAGGTGAGCAAAATTCACGCCCTTGACTACGCGGCCTTGATCCACATCAAGGCACGGGATTATGCGTACGGCTACAGCCATGCGGGGCTTACTCCTTCACAGGTCGGTAGGGTGGGATTAAGTTGAGTGGTGAGATAGGATTTCCAGGATTGTCTCGTGTACCTGCGGGGTACCAGAGACCATCCCCCCCGACTTCACGGTCCATGGATTGCCCTCTGGATCCGTGACGATGCCCCCGGCGGCCTTAATAAGGAGCGCTCCCGCCGCGTTATCCCACGGGTGCGGCGAGAAATTGACGGCACCGTCAAAAACTCCCTGGGCCACGAAGGCACTATCTAGTCCCACCGAGCCCGTCATGCGCGGGCGCAAGCCGGTTTCGCGCAATTCGTGGATTGCCGCAGTGGGAAGATAGGAGGAACAACCCACGTGTCCACGGGCTTCATCCAATTCTGGGGACTCTTCCCCGCCACCGAATCCGCCGGACGGCCCGCCTGCAGAACGCAGCGGCGAACCGTCGCTGGCAACCAAGCGCCTGCCCAAGAGCGGAAAGTCGGAGACAGCCGCGATGGGCTGGCCTTCGTGAACCAGGGCCACCAAGATGCCAGCCATCGGGTTGCCCGCGGAATAGTTTGCGGTCCCATCGATTGGATCGACGACCCACACGGTGTCGTGGATACTACCGCCGGATTCCTCCCCGTAGACCGGGATACCGGTCATCTGCTGCAAGATATCGCGCAGCTGCTTTTCGATGGCCAAGTCTACCTCTGTGGCGAAATCGCCCCGGCTCTTAAAGTGGGCCGGTGGCGCCCCGATGCCGGATCGAAAGATGGGCTCGACCTGGTCAACGGCCGCCTCCGCGAAGGCCACCAACTCGCGCGGATCCATCATCGTTTACTCTTCCTCGGGGTCATAAGGATCGATGGGCACCTCTGCGGGAAGCGGCTCTACCTCTGCCACTACCGCTAGCGCCTCATTCAGGCTGAAGTTTCCCTCATATAGCGCCTTGCCGATGATCGCCGAATCGATGCCCTCATTTTCATACCGAGCCAGCTCGCTAAGATCTGCCAGGGAGGAAATGCCGCCGGAGGCGGTCACCTTGGCATCGGTTGCCATAGCTACCTCGCGCAGTAATTCCACATTGGGCCCAGTCAGCGTCCCGTCCTTGGACACGTCCGTGACCACGAAGCGCTGACATCCTGCGGCATCGAGGCGCTCGAGTACCTCCCAGAGATCCCCGCCATCGGAGACCCAACCATTGCCCTTCGTGCGCCACTCGCCATCTTCTAAACGCACAGCCAAATCCACGGCAACTTTCTCGCCATACTGCCCAAGGATCTTTTCTATCCACTCTGGGTTTTCTAAGGCGGCGGTGCCAATATTGATGCGGTTCGCGCCAGTGGCCAGCGCACGCTCTACCCCGGCATCATCGCGGATGCCGCCGGTAAGCTCGACATTAATACCGAGTTCTTGGGTAATCCCCGCCATTTGCTCGTGGTTGGAGCCGCGGTTAAAGGCAGCATCGAGATCAACAAAGTGCAGCCACTGGGCGCCCTGGCGCTGCCACTCGAGAGCGGCGTCCCGCGGGGCGCCGTAGACCTTTTCGGTGCCGGCTTCTCCCTGATCCAAGCGCACGGCCTTGCCGCCGACGACATCGACTGCGGGCAAAAGCGTAAAAGTCATGGTTTCATCCTACCTAGAGAGTCTGCATCCAGTTTTCCAATAGCTGCGCGCCCGCATCTCCGGATTTTTCGGGGTGGAATTGCGTAGCCCAGAGCGCGCCATTTTCCACTGCCGCCACGAATGAATCACCGGCGTGCGTGGACCAGCTCACCAGCGGCGGGCGGGTAATGACGGTTTCTAATTCCCAGCGGCGCACGCCGTAGGAATGCACGAAATAAAACCGCTCATCGGCGCTAAGCCCGGCAAACATGGCGCTGTCATCTGGCACCTCGACGGTATTCCAGCCCATATGCGGCAAGACGTCGGACTGCAGGCGCTCGACCGTCCCTGGCCATTCGCCGCAGCCAGTGGAGTGCATGCTGTGCTCGACGCCGGCATCGAAAAGCACTTGCATGCCCACACAAATGCCCATGACCGGCCGCTCGCCTGCTAAGCGCTGGCCGATGACCCTCGGCCCATTCACTGCCTTAAGCCCTTTCATGCAGGCATCGAACGCGCCCACGCCAGGAACCAGCAACCCTTCAGCCTCGAGGGCCTGATAAGGATCCGCCGTGACGGTGACCTCCGCCCCGACGCGCTCGAGGGCACGCTGCGCGGAGCGAATATTGCCCGCGCCGTAGTCCAATAACACCACCGATTTTGTCATGGGCTATACCTTACGCATTCGACGCAAACGGGTGCGGATATCGTTGGTCTCGCTGATGCGAGTCCGGCCCAAGATGAAGTCCGCCGTGGTGAGGAGCAGCCCGGCGATGAGGATCGCAACCCCCGCTCCGAAGGCGCCGTCGTAGCCGTAGCCTGCCACCATGGCGCCGAGCAAGGTCGAGCCTAAGCCGGTGCCGCTATCGTAGAAAATATTCCAAATGGCCGAAGCCTCCGAAACCCGCTCGCGGGGCAGCCGGTCAAACATGGATAGCAAGGCCTCGTTCTGTGCGATACCGAAGGCGCCACCAAAAAGAACGGCGCCGAGCACCAGCCACCAGATGGAGCTTTCCATAAACAGGGTCAGGGAAATCGTCCCGACGCCGACGATTGCCATGATCTGGCTTGGAATGTACAGGCTACCTGGGGCCCCGGTGCGGTCTGCCACCACGCCGGCGAAATACCGGAAGATCATCGCCGCACCGCCCACGATGGACAGCATGACGCCGGCCAGGCTGGCACCCTTTGCGGCATCGAGTTCTTGCATTGCGGGGGACAAGAAAGAGGAAATGGCACCGTAGCTCATGGAAAAGGTAGTCAAGGCCAGGGCCGGGACCAGTACCAGCTTCCAGGTGGGAACGCGGATGATATTGACTTCCTCGTCATTATCCTCGGCCAAGGTGACCTTGATCTTGGGGATACGCAGGCACATAGCAAAGCCCAAGAAGCCGATGAGACCGGCGGTGATATAGGTAGAGGCGTATCCTAACGAATCCGCCATGAACAGGCCGAGCGGCAAGAAGATCATCTGCCCCAAGCCTGTGAATACACCAATCATGCCGGTGGCTTTGCCTAGCAGACGCACCGGGGAGAGCTCTGCAATCAGCGCGGATTCGGACACGGTGAGGGCGCCGAAGCCCACCCCGCGCATGGCGGAAAATAGCAAGACGATCCAGGCGTCGGTGCCCAGCAGGTGGCCAAAGGCTGGAACGCCTAGGGTAAAGGCGGATAGCGCCATCACGCGCCGGTAGCCCCAGCGACGCAATAGCCACGGGGACATGATCTGCGTGGCTACGGTAAAGGCCATGAAGATACCGGTGGATCCACCCGCCAAAGTCGCGGAACCGCCGGAGTCAATGACGGCCAGCGGGACTACGGGAAGCAGGATGGACCAGGCGCCAAAGGCGGCTGCGATGGCTACCATCGTCGGCGTATAGCCGGGCACCTTCCAAATATTGGTCTCTTGGGATTCGCTCATTTGCTAAAGCCTCCAACCATCCAGGCGATGGCCGCGGCCACGGTAATAACGGCTAAAAGCGCGGCGACGACCGTAAAAAACTTCGAGTCCTGCTGATACGCGGACCAGGCCCCTCCTACCAAGAGGCCCGCCACCAAAAACAGGATAAGGATCATAAACTGCACGGGCTACAGGGCTCCCTTCGTCGAAGGGATGCCATTCTGGCGCGGATCTTGGTCCACGGCAGCGCGCAGCGCGCGGGCTACTGCCTTGTATTCCGCCTCGGTCACGTGGTGCGGATCGCGGCCGTAGCGCACGTTGACGTGCAAGGTAATGGCTGCGTGGGTGGCCAGGGATTCGAAGAAGTGGCGGTTAATCACCGTTGCATAGTGCCCGCCGATGACCTGCCACTGCAGGTGCTCCGGCTCGCCATTCATCACGAAGTATGCGCGGCCCGAAAAGTCTACGACCGCTTCAACCAGCGCTTCATCCATGGGTAGTAATTGGGAGCCGAAGCGGCGAATCCCGGCCTTATCCCCCACGGCTTCACTCAGGGCCTGGCCCAGCACGATGGCGGTGTCTTCCACGGTATGGTGGGCGTCAACCTCCACGTCACCAGTGGCCTTTATCTGCAGGTCAAATAGACCGTGTGTGGCAAATGCGGTAAGCATATGGTCAAAGAACGGCAGCCCGGTGGAAATATCGCTTTTCCCGGTGCCGTCTAGGTCGATGGAAACGGTGATATCCGATTCCGATGTTGCTCTTTGGGCACGCCCCACACGGTTTGTCATATCTCACTCCTTTGAAGTATCCGCTCCTACTGTAGTCGCTAGCTTTTCCGCCGCAGCCAGAAAGGCCGCATTTTCTTCCGGCAGGCCAATGGTCACGCGCAAGTACCCATCAATTCCTACATCGCGGATGAGCACCTCTTCATCCAAGAACTTCTCCCACACGCGGTGCTGGTCCGCAAAATTGCCAAAGAAAAGGAAATTCGATTCGCTCGGCATGACGGTATAACCCATCTCGCGCAGGCGCCCTGCCACCATGTTGCGTTCGGCGGCGATGGTCGCCACGGTGGCGAGGGTATCTGCGCTGTGGCGCAGGGCCACAGTGGCCGCTGCCTGGGATAAGACGGACAGGTGATACGGCAGGCGCACCAGCATGATGGCCTCCACGAAGGCCGGGTCCGCCACGAAGTAGCCCAAGCGCCCGCCGGCAAAGTCGAAGGCCTTCGACATCGTGCGCGAGACCACGAGCTTGGTGGGGTATTTTTCTAACAGGCTCGTCGCGGACGGCGAGTCAGAAAACTCGGCGTAGGCTTCGTCCACGATGACGATGCCGGGGGCGGCATCGATAAGCGCGGCAATATCTTCCAGGCTGGTTACCCCACCGGTGGGGTTATTCGGGGTGGTAACAAAGATGACGTCGGGCTGGTGCTCGGCCACTGCTGCCAAGGCACGGTCCATATCGATGGCGAAGTTCTCATCGCGCGGGCACTCGATAAAACGCGTGTGAGTACCGGCAGAAAGGATCGGGTGCATGGAATACGACGGCGTAAATCCCAGCACGCTGCGCCCGGGCCCGCCGAAGGTCTGCAAAAGCTGCTGCAGGATCTCATTGGAACCGTTGGCTGCCCAGATCTGCTCGTAGGTGACATCCACCCCGGTTTGCTGCGAAACATAGCGGGCCAGCTCGGTGCGCAGCTCGACTGCATCGCGCTCTGGGTAGCGGTTCAGCGAGCTGGCGCAGCGGCGGACCTCGTCCACGAGGGCATCGACAAGCGCGGGCGAGGGCGGGAAAGGATTCTCGTTGGTATTGAGCTGGTAGGCCACCCGCAGCTGCGGGGCGCCATAGGCGGTCTCGTCGCGCAATTCCTCGCGCAGCGGTAGGTCATGTAGCTGGGCCATTTATTTCTCCTCGAATCGGGCGCGGATAGCCTCCCCGTGGGCGGGAAGGCGCTCGGCATTAGCAAAGGCGATGACGTTGGGGGCGATTTCTTCCAGGGCGCCGCGGTCATAATCGATGAGATTGACCGGCCGGAGGAAGGTGTGGGTGGAAAGCCCGGCGGAAAACCGCGCCGTGCCGGAGGTGGGCAGCACGTGGTTGGAACCGGCCGAATAGTCTCCCAGGGGCACCGGGGAATACGCCCCGACGAAGATGGCGCCGGCGTGATTGATGCGCTCTGCCACCGCGTGCGGCTGCGCGGTGTGGATTTCTAGGTGCTCGGCGGCATATGCATTCGCCACGGCGACGCCCGCGTCCACGGAATCCACCAGCACGATTCCGGATTGTTCGCCGGTTAAGGCCTCGGCGGCGCGGGCGGAGTTCTCCGTGGCCGTATAGCGGCGCTCGACTTCTTGTTTCACCTGCTGGGCCACGCTTTCCGATGCCGTGATTAACACGCTTGCCGCCATCGGATCATGCTCCGCCTGAGAGATGAGGTCATAGGCAACGTAGACGGGGTTTGCGGTCTCATCCGCCAAGATGGCGATTTCGGTCGGGCCGGCCTCCGCATCGGTACCGACCACCCCGCGCACCGCCCTTTTGGCCGCCGCGACAAAGATATTGCCCGGCCCGGTAATCATGTCCACGGGCTCTACGTCCTCTTCCGCATCGCCGTAGGCCAAAAGCGAGACCGCCTGGCCGCCGCCTACGGCCCATACTTCCTCCACGCCCAGCATGTGGCACGTGGCCAAAACCGTAGGGTGTGGCAAGCCACCGTGTTCCTTTTGCGGCGGGGAGGCCACCACCAAGCTGGAGGCACCTGCCTCTTGCGCGGGCACGGTATTCATGATGACTGAGGACGGGTAGACCGCCTTGCCGCCGGGAACATAGAGGCCAACGCGCTCGATGGGGCGGAATACCTCGGTCACGGTGGCGCCGGGGGCCAGCTGAGTGGTGTGCGAATCCGGCTTTTGGTCCGCATGCACGCGGCGCACCCGCGCGATGGAGGCCTCGATGGCCGCGCGCACCTGGGGATCAAGTTCTTCGGCAGCCCGCTCCAGTTCCGCCTGGGGCACGCGCAGTGACGACGGGCGCACCCCATCGAATTGCTCCCCATAATCCAACGCAGCTTGGACGCCTTCGTCGCGCACCTTATTCACCATCGGCACGACGGTGCCCATGACGGAATTGACATCGGTGCCGCCGCGCGGAAGAACGCGGCGCAGCGTGGCGGGGCGGAGCTGTTGACCGCGGAGATCGATGGTTCGAAGCATTCCTGGCTCACTTTCTGGTTGATCACCGTGGGCTATATCTGTAGACAAACCAATATACTATCGCCCAAAGCGCCGCGGGGACACCCTCCGGAGCGATAGACTCAAATCAACTTCCAGCGAAGGCGAGTGTGCGGTGCATGATGATCGAATTTGAATCCACCAGTCTTGAGCGGCACCTGCGCGCCATCGTCCGCGAGCTTGATTTTTCCTATTGGGCGCTACCTTCTGGAGAACTCGTTATTTCCCATGGGCAGGAGGGGTCCACGCTGGTGTTTGTGTCGCAGGCCGACGATGCGATCGTCCACCTGCACACCACTCTGCGCGGCGCGGTTGACTTGGGCGAGGCCGCCGCGCTGTCCCGGTTTATCACCACTTGGAACGCCGATTGCCTCTACCCCACCGCCGTGCTGGACTATGACGAGGCCGGGTCGCTAGTACTGAGCGGGCAAAGCCACTTCACCACCGGGTCTGCACCAACGCACGATCAACTAGCCGCGTTCGTGCCCGCCGCACTTAACGGCGCAGAGGTGCTAATTAGCATAGTGACGCGCGAATTTCCGGCCCTGGCCCAAGAACCCGAGCTTCTGCTGGTACCAGACGGCACCGCCGCACCGCCGGTGTTCACCTTGGATTTCCTCGCCGCGGCACTGCCGCAAATAGGCATCGACCGCTTCCATAGCGATGGTGAAATCTGCCTATTTGCCCTAGTCAATTCCATCGCCTGCACCTTTACTCTCGACTCTGGGTCGAGCCTCATCATCACTGGCCGGTGGGATCTGAATGCGGATGAGGACGAGTTCACCCGCTTGTTTCTGATCTGCAATGACTGGAACCTAGCGAGCCACGGCGCCACGGCCTACTGCCGCTCCACCGACGACGGCATCCATGTCCATGTCGATGTGCCGACCCTGACTGGAGCGGGCCTTAACCAAGGCCAGCTGCTGCGGGTTTTAAGCCACAGCCTCGATGCGGTCCTGCACGCAATCGATGACATCGCGCGGAAATTCTGTGGCAGCTCGCCGGTTAAGTGGGCGTAATTACTTGCTGTTGCGCACTGCCGTTTTGAGCAGACTCTTTGCCAACAGCTTCCCAGTCCGCGTCGGAACTAATAAACGCGGTACACCAGTAGGAAAACATCGCCAAAAATGGGGCAACCGCCCAGGCCACGGCGGGAGAAAAATTCGGCGCAAATTCCACGACTTCCCCTGGATTCTCCGGCGGGTGCGTCGCAGTGATACCGCCAAAGACGTAGAAGGAAGCCGCACCGGCGAGGACGCATAGGCCTACCCACAGCAACATCGTGAGACCGCGCCCGCGGCGCTGGGAAAATGCGGCCAGTCCGAGGCACAGTCCCAAGAAACCCGTGACTAGCGCAAAGGTCATAAATGCGACAAATTGCGCGTTACTTTCGGCTTCAATGGCATAGCCCCCACCGTCGACAGCATGGCCGGTCATCGTGGGGCGCATAAAACCCCAGAGTGCGCCACAGATGCCAAAAACAAACAGGGAACACGCGAGGAGCCCCGCACCGAAACCGAGAGTGCGGGGCAAGCGAGCTTGGCGGGAAGACAATTTAGTTACAGAAGGTCCAGTTGTCGCCCTCGCGGCGGAAACGAACGGTGGAGGTATCGGTGCCTTCTGGGTTCGAAACGCTCACGGTAGCGGACGCATCATCGCCATTGACCACAACGTCATTGATCGATTCCAGCTTGGTGGAGGTAGGGATGGCCTCTAGCTGGTTGGCGAACTCGTTGACCTTGGCATTGCCCTGGCTTTGCTGGCGCATGGAGTTTGCGTATTCCGAAAAGGACTGGCTGGGAAGACTATCGACGTAGTTGAGGTACTGCTGGAAATCCCCGGACTCGCCTTCGCGCACGGCCTTGCAAGCATGGGCAGGCATGTAGCCAAAGTAGTCCTTGACATTGTCAATCTCATGCTGCCCGCGCACCAATTGCTCAATGGCCTGCTTATCGCCGTCGTTTGCTTCTTGACCGCCCTCAATGGGCTTGATGTCCTGTGCGTTGGCGAAGGGATCATCCTCATTCTGCATGGGGTTCGCGTCGGCGCCCTCATCGCCGCCTTCTTCGTCCTTCTCCTTAGTGTCCTCGGCGGCCTTTTTATTGTCCTTTTCTTCCTTTTCCTTCTTTTTGTCCTTATCTGCGTCTTTGTCCTCAGACTTTTTCGCCGATTCCTTCGCAGAGGTCTCAGAAGACGAGGAAGCAGACGAAGACGACGTGGTCTTCGTCGAATCGTCCTCATCATCCGAGCTACATGCAGCCAAAGCAAGCGGGGCAACCATAGCGACCGCGAAAAGGGACTTCTTTGCAGGGGTCAAAAAGGACAAGGGAGAGCTCCTGAATCAATCTTTCGAATGCGAAGCCGCCTCACGACGGGTTCTTTTGTCCCCGCAATCTTAACAATGCAAGTTTGCAAGGGACATTATTGCAGTCTTAAAAGTACCTGTGAGCTATTCCTTGCCGCGCTGAAGCACGTACAATTTCCACTGTGCAACTACATCGCGAGAGCATCATCGAGGCCGCCACGACCCTATTGAATACTTATGGGCTTGCCGATGTCACCATGCGCCGCGTCGCTTCTTCCCTCGGCGTTGCTCCAGGCGCACTGTACTGGCACATCGCCAATAAGCAGGCGCTCATTGCCGCTCTTGCCGAAGATATTATCGCCCCTGTTGCCGGTTCCACGCTGGAAGAAATTAGCCTGCACCTGCGCGAATTGCTCCTGGCCCGGCGCGATGGAGCGGAGGTTGCCATAGCTGGGCTCTCGCAGCCTGATTCCCCGGCTTGGGAGCACCTCGTCGCGCAGTTTAGCTCCGCCACCTGTCCCGATTTCGATGATACCGCCCGCAAGGCCGCCGCCCTTACTGCCGTTCACCTCGTCTTGGGCGCCACGCTGCTCGAACAGTCCCAGCGCCAACTGCTAGAAACCACCGGCGGGACCACCGCGGCCGACTACCGCGCCGATTTGGTGCATGGCGTGCAGATTATCAATGCCGGTTTGCAACACAGCGGGGCGGATTAAAACCCTTCACCCCCCGCGGCGGATTTCCGCCGAGCACAAGCGAGTACGATCTCTGTGCAGCAGCCCTCCCTAGATTGTCACCTCAGAAGAAAGGCCATTTTCGTGTCGTATCCCGCGCATGGCGTATTCATCGATGTCACTGCGGAAAAAATAGTGCTTCACCGCAGCCTGCTCTCCCGCAGCTTGGGCGAGCCTGCCACCGCAGAAATTGCGCTTGATGCCATCGATGACCTGCGCGCCCACGAACCCACCGCCACCGGTTTTGGCTCGCTGTCCCTAGGCAGCGCCGGCAGCATTGCCTTCGCGCCGCACCAGGATCCCCACCGCGTGGCGCGCGCCATCGAGGCGGCACAAAAGGGCGACGCACCGGCGGAAGCCGCAGCCGCACCCGAACCCGCGGCAGCCACGGCCGCAAGCACATCCGCTAAAGAAGAAAACCCAGGGCTTGATTTCGTCGCGCTAGATGTGGAAACCGCCAATGATAATTGGGGCTCCATCTGCCAGATCGGCGCCGTGCGTTACCGCGATGGCCAAGAAACCGCGTCCCAGTCGTGGCTGTGCACCCCTCCCCCAGGCTTGGAGCACTTTGCCGAGATCAATATCTCCATCCACGGGATTACCGCCGCCGATGTCGAAGGAGCCATGCCCTTTGCCACAGCGGCTGCAGAGCTCTTTGACTTCATCGACAGCGATGTCATCGTCGCGCACAATGTTCAGTTCGACTCTTCCGCGCTGCGCTCCGGATTGCTGGCCGCCGGCGCCAATGTCCCCACCGTCCCACTCGCCTGCTCGCTCGCTTTGTCCCGCGATGCTTCCAAGCAAGGTGTTATTTCGGTGGCCAACCACAAGCTTCCTACCGTCGTGAAGCACCTTGGCGGGGCCTCTTTTACCCACCACGATGCCACCGAGGACGCCCGCGCAGCCGGCACCATCATCACGGGGCTGGCCCAGCGCTTCGGGCATACCGGAAGCATCACCGATCTCTTTACCAGCCGCGAGTTTCGCCTCGGGCGGCTCGAATCCTCAGCCATCCTGCCGGTCCTGCGCGCGCATACCGCGCCCACCTCCGGCGACGATTTGGGCGCCGGCACCGATTTCCGCGATTCCACTCGGTCTGCGGGAACCAGCAAGAAGTCGGCGTCCTCCAACCGGGCGCCGTGGCAGGCCGTTGCCACCCCGGATACCATCCCGGATCCCAATCCCGACGCCGATCCTCAGGGCGCGCTCTACGGCCAGCACGTCACCCTAACCGGCGATTTCGAGCCGTACGATAAGGGGATGCTGTGGCAGGGCATCGCCAAGCGCGGCGGGCAAGTGGGCAAAAACGTCACCAAGAAGACTACCCTGCTCGTCGTCGGCGAATGGGCAAAGAAGACCTCCAAGGAAAAGCGCGCCGAAGAGCTGCAGGAAAAGGGCCAGGACATCACCATGTGGTCCGGCGCCCAGCTCTTTTCCGAGCTGGAGCTCGACGCCGAGCCGCCTTTTTAACCCCGCAGGGAACCACCTGGCCATTTCTCCAGTCCAATAGGGGCGGATACGCACTACCTTGGAGAAATCGCCATGACCCTTACGCTCGACGCACCCCGCCCCACCACCACTAATCTGCTGCCGGCGCTGTTCGCGCGGTCGTGGATTAAACACCAGCGGCTTTCCGATGACGGCTTTTGCGACTCCCTCGCCACCATCCAGCTCTCGCCCAACTTGTCGATGGCGCTGGTCTTTCCCGGGCAGCGCACTTTTCGCAGGCTTAGCCACCGCGGGCTCGCTGATCTGGATGTCTCTACCCGCCAGGCGTGGAATTGTGCCTCGCTGAACCTGCAGCGCGCCGCGCTCGACTCGCAGGGCCTGCGCTTTTGGACGCGCCCGGCTCGCTGCGCTCTGCCCGCCGCAGCACCCTATGGCGGCTTGCAAGTCCGCTCCCACGGCGCCCCGATTTCCTCCTGGTTGGCCCACCCGGAAACCTTCACTGTGCTGGATAAACACATGCGCCGACTCATGCGTTCGCATTCTTTGACCTACCTGGTGCCGGATTCCGCGACGGTTTTCGTCTTCGCCCACCTACCCGATGAGTATGCCCGCGACCTCGCGCGCGCCGCCGCCGAACAACTTCCCCGCCATCGCACCGTTTTACATTCGCGCCCGCTAGTATGGTCTAACGGATTTCCCCGCGAATTATGAGAGGAGCACCATGGCGGAAAGCAGGATGTCGCGGCTGAGCAATCAGTACCATGCCTGGACCCGCAGCCACCCCACGGCGGCGGAGGATTTTCGCACCGCCATCGAGGATCTGCTCAATGACGCTGGCATCATCTTTGACCGGGTATCGACCCGCGTCAAGACGTGGTCCTCACTCAAGCGCAAGGCCAAGAAGCGGGGCGAGGGCGGCGATTTTATCTACCCCGCCCCGTGGGACGATATCCACGATGTCATGGGCGTGCGCGTTACTCTGTACCACTCCACCATTATCCCCAATGCGCTAGACGTGCTGGGCGAGTCCTTCAAGGTCGTGCGTTCCGTGGATAAGGCGGCCGAGACCCGCATTTCCGGCGGCTTTGGCTACGGCTCCCACCACCTGGTGCTCACCGTGACGGACGACAGCGCGGCGGCCATGGAGGAGCTCGCCGATTTCGTGGGCTGGACCTTTGAGGTGCAAATTCGCACCGTGCTGCAGCACGCATGGGCGGAATTCGAACACGATATCCGCTATAAGCAGGGCCCTACCCCGCCCTCGCCCGAGGTCGACCGCCTGTTTACGCTGGCCGCCGGCCTCATCGAATTGGCCGATCAGCAATTCGATGAGATCGCCGCGCTCAAGGCCCCTCGCACGGAGGCGGATACGGACGTGGAGCTTACCCCGGAAACCCTGCCTGGCGTCCTGGCCATCATTTTGGGCAATCGCTTTCCGCTTTCGCGCTCGGAGCACTACCGCTTCCTCGCGGAAATCTTGGAGGAAAACGATATCCGATCCTTGGACCAGCTCGAGCAGCTGCTTGACGATGACGCCATTGCCCACGTCCACGACACCATGCGCTACCGCTTTCGGCCAGGCCAAGTGCGCCTTATCGATGATCTGTTGCTCAATAAGTTTGGCAAGCAGCACATCGAGGCCACCGCTGAATCCGGCGACCGCACCGGCCGGCGGCGCCGCCTGAACGCGCGCCTTAAGGCGCTGCGAGCAAACTCTTAGCGGAATCCGCCGCGGAATTTTTCCATATCGCGGCGCTCCTTCTTCGTCGGCCGGCCCGCGCCGCGGGGGCGCACCGGTACGGCGGGCTGGAATTCCTTGGGCGGTGGCGGAGGCGCGTGATCGGTATAGCAGGTGCGCGCCACCGGCGCGCCCACGCGCTTGGCAACGGTAGCCAGCACCTCCAAGTCGTGCTCGTGGTGGTTGCGCCACACGCGCACCCTATCGCCTGGCACGACTTGTTGGGCGGGTTTTACCGCTTCACCGTTGATTTTCACGTGCCCGGCGCGCACCGCGGTGGCCGCAGCGGATCGGGTTTTGAACATGCGCACCGCCCATACCCAAGCATCAATGCGGACGGGGCGGCCGCTTGGCTGCGGGGTAGGCATTAATAATTATTGTGGTTCTCGTTGACGATCTTGCGGATCTTCAACCAGTTATATCCACCACCCACCACGGCGATGATAAGACCCAAAATCATCCAAGCGGCAAAATTAGCAGAAAACACACCTAAAACGACTCCTGCACCAACACCACCGGCAACGGAAATAACGGCGTTGCGGGAGTGCTTGCGCACCTGCTGCTTGCGCTGCGCAATGGGGTTATTCGGTCGCTGCTGCATAGTCATGCTCCAGATCCTACCTCACCCCAGGCAGAACCTGCTTCGCGCGCGCTGATTTCGCCTTGGGAAAGCGCCGCGAGCATCGCCTGGAGCTCATCGAGCCCACCCGGGCGCACGGCCACGGTAAAAGTCACGGCGGCGCCGTATTCGGTGTCGGTGATGTCGATGCCGCGCCCGCGCAAATCCGCCTCGAGGCGCCCGGCCGTGGCGTGCGGGCATTCCACCGTATAAAGCTCCCGGCGCGCCCGTGTGACCGCCTCGACCTTCTCCATGGCCTCGCTCACCGCCCCGCCGTAGGCATGCACGAGCCCGCCCGCGCCCAGCTTGATGCCGCCGAAATAACGCACGACCACCGCACAAATATCGAGCATTCCAGAGCCCTTCACCACATCCAGCATGGGCTTTCCAGCCGTCCCGGAAGGCTCGCCATCATCGGAGGAGCGCTCCACAGGGTTCGCGTCGTCGACGTGGTAGACATAGGCGGAGCAATAGTGGCGGGCATCGGGAAAGCGCTGGCGGGCGGCATCGATAAACGCCCGTGCTTCTTCCTCATTTGTCACCCGGCCGATCAAGGTAATGAACCGCGAGCGTTTGATCTCAATTTCGTGTTCCACCTGGCCGGTGGGGCGCCGATAGGTATCGCGCATTAGGCCACCAAGAAATCGTACTCGGGGGTATTCGGCTGCAGGTGCTGCACCGAAATCTTGGACTCAGCCATTCGCTCCTTCAGCCCTGCCAGGTCTTCGGCACGGCTGAGCTGTATGCCCACCAGCGCGGCACCGGTCTCGCGGTTATTGCGCTTGAGATATTCAAAGAGCGTGATGTCATCGCTAGGCCCCAGGATTTCAGACAGGAAGTGGCGCAGCTGGCCCGGTTCCTGCGGGAAATTGACCAAGAAGTAGTGCTTCAGGCCGCGGTGCACCAGCGAGCGCTCCATGATTTCGGCGTAGCGCAGCACGTCATTATTGCCCCCAGAAATCACGCAGACCACCGTCGAACCCGGCTCCAGCGGCACCCGCTGCAGCCCAGCCACGGACAGCGCACCGGCGGGCTCGGCGATAATCCCCTCATTCTGGTACAGGTTGAGCAGGTCCGTGCACACCGCCCCCTCAGAGACCGTGTCCCAGTGCAGGCGCGATTGGTTGGCCTCCAAAATCTCATACGGCAGCGAGCCCAGGCGCTTGACCGCCGCGCCATCGACAAACGGATCCACGCTCTCTAGCGCCACCGGCCCGCCATTGCGGAAGGCTGCTCTTAGCGATGCCGCCCCTTCCGGCTCCACACCCACCACCTTCGCGTGCGGTGCCATATCCGCCATATAGGAGGTGATGCCAGAAATCAGCCCGCCGCCGCCGACGGGAACGACGATGGTATCGACCGAGGCGCCCTTTGCCGAAAGCTGTGCCAAGACCTCCGCCGCGACAGTGCCCTGGCCGATGATCGTATCGCGGGCATCGAAGGGCTCGATGAAGGTGGCGTGGCGCTCGGAGGCATCGGCATGCGCGGCGGCCGCGGCCTCGTCAAAGTTGGCACCCACTACTACGAGTTCCACTTGGTCTCCGCCGTGCACGTGGATGCGGTCGCGCTTTTGCATGGGCGTGGGCTCCGGGACGAAAATCTTGCCCGGAATCCCCATGGTGCGGCACGCATAGGCCACGCCTTGTGCATGGTTGCCTGCCGATGCCGTCACGATGCCCCGCTCCCGCTCCTCCTGCGACAAGCTGGAGATGCTATTGAGCGCGCCGCGTATCTTATACGAGCGCACGTCCTGGAGATCCTCGCGCTTTAAATAGACCTCACAGCCCGTTTCCGCAGAAAGCCGGGGGCAATACTGCAGCGGCGTCGGCGCGATTTCGGAGCTGATGCGTGCCTGTGCCTGCTGGATATCGGATGCGTGGATGGTCGATTCAGTCATGATTGCAGAGTCTACCCGCCCTACCTAGTGCTCGACCGATTCACCTAGATTTCATTCCGGTTTAGCGTCACTGTTACGTGGTTTGGAGACAATGGAGTGCTCCACAAGAAAGGACTCTCTCTATGTTTAAGCGCACCTCCATCGGCGTGGCTGCCTGCCTTGCGCTCAGCTGCGCCCCGGCCGCCAACGCGCATATCGTCGATAATGTTTTAGAACGCTCCGCCGACGATGCTGCGGTAAAACTAAGCCCCATCGGCTCCTATGAGGCTGGGGTGATGGGCAAATCAGCAGCGGAAATCGTGGCCTACCACGCCGACTCCCAGCGCATTCTCACGGTGAATGCGCAATCGGGCAAGGTGGATATCCTGGATGCCTCCGATCCCGCCAACCCCACCAAGGTTGCTGAGGTTTCCGCCGGCGGCGATAAGGAAATCAACTCCGTGGCCGTGCGCCCCGATGGCCTCGCCATCGCCGCCGTGCAGCAGGCAGACAAGACCGAAAACGGTGAAGCCTTGATTTTCGATGCCTCCTCCGGCAACGAGCTCGGCCGCGTACCGCTCGGCGCGCTGCCAGATAACGTGCACATCACCAAAGACGGTGCCTATGCATTGACCGCGAATGAGGGCGAGCCCTCCGATGAACTCACCACTGATGGCACCGAATACGCAAAAGATCCAGAAGGTACTGTATCGGTCATCTCCCTGCCAGACGGCGTCCAGGCCCCCTCCGCTGCGGATGTCCGCACCGCTGATTTCCGCGCCTTCGACGGCCCAGATGCAGAACTCGACCCGTCCATTCGCGTCTTTGGCCCAGAAAACCACCACAATAAGCCTTCGCTCGACTTCGAGCCGGAGTATATTTCTTCCGCCGATGGCAAGGCCTATGTCACCTTGCAAGAAAATAACGCCATCGGCGTGGTCGATATCGCCTCCGCCACTGTAGAAAAGGTGCTGCCCGCCCATATCGCGGATCACTCCGTTGTCCCCATCGATCCCTCCAATAAGGACGGCGAGGCAAAGCTGCGCACGATCCCTGTGCATGGGCTATCCATGCCGGATTCGATCGGTGCCTTTCAGACCAACGGCCAGACCTACTTCGCCACCGCCAATGAGGGCGATGCCCGCGATTGGGGCGGCTACACCGATGAGGTCAAACTGAAAGAGCTCGTTGAAGAAGGCCAGGTCTGTGATTCCGTCGATCTGCCAGAAGGCATCGAGGACAAGAAATACGCCGGCAACCTCAAGTTGAGCAATGCCTCTGGGTGGAATGAGGAAAAGGGCTGCTTCGATGGCCTGTATTCCTTCGGGTCCCGCTCCTTTAGCATTTACGATGCTGAGGGCAACGTCGTCTTCGATTCCGGTTCCGACTTCGAGGAAATCACCAAGGACATCGAGGGACTTAACTTCAATGCCGATAACGAAGACCCCGACTTTGACGATCGCTCGAATAATAAAGGCCCCGAACCGGAAGCCCTGACGATTGGAACAGTTGGCGATCGCACCTATGCCTTCATCGGCATGGAGCGCGTGGGCGGCATCTTCGTCTACGACGTCACCGACCCGGCTCATGCCGAGTTCGTCACCTATACCAACAACCGCGATTTCGCCGTGGACTACGACGAGGACAATGTTGCCGCCACCAGCTTGGCCGGCGACTTGGGCCCAGAGGGGTTGGCGTTCGTTGGCAAGGAAGACTCGCCTACTGACGATGCCCTCCTTATCGCCGGCAACGAGGTGTCCGGGACCACTACGATCTTTTCTGTCGCCGATCTTGTCGGTGGCTCCCAGGATGAAGACGGCGAGGCTCCTGACGATGCCCTCGGGGCATGGCTGCCTGATGACGGTTCCAGCAGCATCGCGAAGGGCGTTGGAATCATCGCTGGCATCATTGCACTCGGCGCCATGTTGAGTGGTGTTCTGCACTTCATGCCGCAGGTAGCCGATCAGTTCTATAAGATGCTTCCAGAACCGGTCCGCCAGCTACTTCCGTAGATTTCGGTATTAAAGCGGTGGCGATTGGGGCGAGCAATCAGCTCTTCAGCCACCGCCTACTTGCTCCGCTTGTACTGCATTGCCAGCGGTAATCGCGCGGGAGCTTGTGCGATTTCACAAATCCGAGTCGTGGACGGCACGCCAACTTCTGAGACAGACGCGATTATTCCTCTGCACGCGAGCGGTCTTCACAATTGGCCCACCGTTACCGCAGGTGCAGCGAAATTGCTTTCTCTGAGCGGCGGTAACAGTGTCCATAGAAGGTGCAGGAGAGTTTCTATCCCAAAATACCTGTACCCATCGTGGCCTTCAGGTCTCCCATGAGGTTGCCCGATCGTTCCACGCGGAGGTGCTCACCGAGAACCATGGTGGTGGATTGGTCGCCCTCAACAAGCTCAAGATAGACATCGGACTCACCGTGGTTTTTAACCAAGACCTGCTTGAGTCGGGCGATATTTTCCATCGTGCACTGGTCCGTGCGCATGGTCAGGCGCAGCGGCAGGCTCGCGCCACCGCCTGGGCCCAGCTCGGGAACGCGAATATCGGAACAAAACAGCGACCGGCGCTCATCGCGCACCTTCACGTTGACGCGCGCCAAGATAATGTTGTCTTCCACAATATGCGGCGACGCCAGCGAATAGACCTTATTGAACACCAAGATCTCTACCTGCGCGCCGTTGTGGTCTTCTACCGTGACAATCGCCCACGGGGAACCATCGCGCTTAGAAAAGCGCCGGTCCACGCCGGAGATGATGCCGCCGATGATGAGTTCTTGGCCATTGTGTACCTCATCGTTGAGGATCTTGGTCAACGGCGTATTGGTCTGCGCAGCTAAGGCCTCTTCGAAACCATCAAGTGGGTGGCCAGAAACGTAGAGACCCAGCATCTCTCGCTCGAGTGCCAACTCGTGCTTGCGATCCCACGAATCGTCCGGAACATCAATGGCAAAGGCACCTTCAGAGGAGGCATCATCGCCGCCGCCGAACCCGGCGAAGAGGTCGAATTGCCCCTTATCCGCCGCCTTTTTGGTGGTCTGCACGGCATCGACGGCGTCCTCGTGAATAAGCATCAGCCCCTTGCGCGGCTGCTGGAAATCATCAAAGGCACCGGCTTTAATCAGCGCCTCGGTCACGCGCTTGGAACACGCTGCCAAATCGATCTTGTCGAGGTAATCGCTAAAGGAGGTGAACGCCCCCTTTGCCTTGCGCGAGGCAATAATGGATTCAACCACTTCAGAGCCCACGTTGCGGATAGCACCCATGCCGAAGCGAATATCCTCGCCCACAGCCTGGAAGTCCTCCTCGGACTCATTGACCGAAGGCGGCAAGACGTTAATGCCCAAGTGGCGGCAGTCCGACAGGTAAATGGCGGACTTATCCTTCTTATCGCCCACAGAGGTCAATAGCGCCGCCATGTATTCAGGCGCGTAGTAGGCCTTGAGGTAGGCCGTCCAGAACGAAACCAACCCGTAGCCCGCGGCGTGGGACTTGTTAAACGCGTACGACGCGAAGGGCTCGATGGTCCCCCACAGGGCATCCATGGCGGATTTGGAGTAGCCATTTTCTTGCATGCCGCCCCAGAATTTATCGTATTGCTGGGCTAAGACCTCGGGCTTTTTCTTACCCATCGCCTTACGGAACCCGTCTGCCTCACCGGCGGTGTAGTTCGCCACCTTCTGCGAGATACGCATGATCTGCTCCTGGTAGACGATGAGACCATACGTCTCATCCAGGATTTCCTTCAGCGGCTCTTCGAGCTCAGGGTGGATCGGGGTAATTTCCTTGCGCCCGTTCTTGCGGTCGGCATAATCCCAGTGGGCGTTAACGCCCATCGGGCCGGGGCGGTACAGGGCCAAGGAGGCCACGATGTCTTTGAAGCCGGTAGGCTTCATGCGCTTGAGCAGCTCCTGCATGCCGCCGGAGTCCAGCTGGAACACGCCCAAGGTATCCCCGCGCGAGAGCAGGTCATAGACCTTGGAGACCTTGGGGTCATCGGCATGCAGCTGCTCGAGCTGCACTTCTTCGCCGCGGTTGCGCTTGATGTTTTCGATGGCATCGCCAATAACGGTAAGGTTTCGCAGGCCCAGAAAGTCCATCTTCAGCAGGCCAATGGCCTCGCAGGCGGGGTAATCCCAGCCGGTGATATACGCGCCATCGGCAGGCCGCTTCCACATCGGGATGTGATCCATCAACCGCACGGAGGCCATAATCACAGCACAGGCGTGCACACCAGCCTGGCGAACAACACCCTCCAAGCCGCGCGCGGTGTCATAAATCTTTTTCACATCCGGGTCGGTTTCCACCATCTGGCGGACCTCGGCGGCCTCGGAATAGCGCTCGTGGTCGGGGTCGGTAATGCCCCGCAGCGGAATGTCTTTCGCCATAATCGCCGGGGGCAGCGCGCCGTTGATGCGGTCAGCCATCTGGAAGCCGGGCTGGCCAAAGTGCACCTTGGCGGAGTCCTTAATGGCCTGCTTGGTTTTCACCGTGCCGAAGGTAATGACCTGGGCTACCTTATCCTCTCCCCAGCGCTCGGCGGCGTAGGTAATCATCTCGCCGCGGCGGCGATCGTCGAAGTCGATATCGATATCGGGGGCGGACGGGCGCTCGGGGTTCAAAAAGCGCTCGAAGAGCAGGTCGTGTTCCAGCGGGTCAATATTGGTAATGGTCAGCGCGTAGGCCACGAGCGCGCCCGCCGCAGAACCACGGCCGGGCCCTACACGGATGCCTACAGAACGCGCGTACTTAATTAGCTCCGCCACGATGAGGAAGTAGGAGGGGTAGCCCTTCATCTCAATCACAGAGATCTCGTACTTGGCGCGCTCAATGTAGTCCTCCGGCACCTCGCGCCCGGGGAACCGCCGCTGCAGCCCCTCCATCACCTCGTGGGTCAGCCAGGAGGTGGGCGTGTGGCCCTCGGGGACATCGGCAATGGGCATGCGGTCGTGGGTGTGTTCCTCCCACACCTCGCTGTAGTCCTGCACGCGCTCGGCAATCCACAGGGTGTTGTCGCAGCCATCCGGAATCAGGTCATCCCAGGTCTCGCGCATCTGCGCGGCGGACTTGATGTAGTAGCCGGTACCGCCGAACTTGAAGCGGTCTGGGTCCATAAACGTCTTACCGGTCTGCACGCACAGCATGGCCTCGTGCGCGGGCGCCTGGGATTCCAGCACGTAGTGACAGTCATTGGTCACCAGCGGCGGCAGGTCCAGCTTGCGGCCGATTTCGAGCAGCCCATCGCGCGTGCGCTTTTCGATGTCCAGCCCATGGTCCATCAACTCCAAAAAGAAGTTGTCCTTGCCATAGATGTCTTGCCACATGGCCGCAGCTTCGAGGGCCTCGTTGAATTGGCCGAGGCGCAGGCGGGTCTGCACATCGCCGGATGGGCAGCCGGTGGTGGCGATGATGCCATCGGCATGCTCGGCGATGAGCTCTGCATCCATGCGCGGCCACTTGCCCAGCTGGCCTTCGTAGGAGGCCAGCGAGGACAAGGTGAACAGGTTGCGCAACCCGGTCGCGTTTTCCGCGATCATCGTCTGGTGCAAGTACGCGCCCGAGGCGGAGACATCGTCGCGCTTTTGGTCCGGGGTGCCCCACAGCACGCGCTTTTTATTAAAGCGCGATTCCGGGGCCATGTAGGCCTCGATGCCGATGATGGGTTTGACCCCGGCACTGGTCATGCGCTTATAAAAGGCGTCGGATCCATACATATTGCCGTGGTCTGTCATGCCCACGGCGGGCATATTTTGCTTGACCACCTCATCAGCCAACATATCGACCTTGGCCATGCCGTCCAGCATGGAGAACTCGGTATGGTTATGCAGGTGGACGAAGGAGGAGTTTTTGGCCATGCGGTCATCTTAGCGGGGCGGTCAAGATGACGATATTATGCGGTGATGATCTACACGCTTGCCGCATACATCATGTGGGGATTTTTCCCCGCGTTCTTCCCGCTCCTGCTGCCGGCCACGCCGCTAGAAATCCTCGCCCACCGCGTGTTGTGGACCGCAGTTATCGTCACGGCCTTTTTAATATTCAGCGGCGGCTGGCGCGAATTGGTCCGCATGGACAAGCGCACGTGGGGCTGGCTTGCCGCCGGAGGCGTATTCATTACGGTCAACTGGGGCACTTATGTGCTGGCGATTAATACCGATCACGTGGCCGATGCCGCTTTAGGCTATTTCATCAACCCCCTGGTATCGGTGGCGCTCGGCATGATCTTCTTAAAGGAGCAGCTGCGACCGTGGCAGGCGACCGCCGTCGCCGTTGCCGCAGTCGCCGTGCTGTATCTGACCTTCTTTACCGGCCAAGCGCCGTATATCTCGCTGCTGTTGGCGGCATCGTTTGGCATCTACGGGCTCATCAAGAAGCAGGTGCGGGTATCGGCGGCGGTCTCGGTCGCTGCGGAGTCTTTGGTGGTCTCCCCCGTCGCCATCGCCTATATCGTGTGGATCGAGCAGGCGGGCCACGGCACGTTCGCTTCGGAAGGCACGCCACACATGCTGCTGTTAATCAGCGCCGGCCTAATCACCGCGCTGCCACTATTGTGCTTTGCCCAAGGCGCGCGGACGCTCCGCTTGTCGACGATCGGCATGCTCCAATACCTCACCCCCATCATGCAGATGCTATGGGCGCTCTTTGTCACCCAAGAGCACTTCTCCACGCACCGGTGGATTGGCTTCGGCATCATCGGCGTGGCCGTCAGCATCTACATTGCGGATCTCATTCGCGTTCGCCAAAGCGCGCCGCGCAAGAGTGCGCGGCGCAAGTAAGCGGCCGACAGGAGTCCCCGGCACGGTGAGTAGGGTGTTAGAGCGCTGCACGCAAGAGTGCGCGGCACGGGTAAGCGGCACGCAAGAGTACGCGGCACGGGAGAAGGGTGCTGCGCAGGAGTGCGCGGCGCAGGAAAACAGCGCACAGGAGTTCGCGGCGAGGGGGGAATGCGAAATGGTTGCGCGCGCAGGAAAACGGTACCCAGGAATGTCCGGCGTGGAAAGGGGTGCGCAAGAGTGCGCGGCGCGGGAAAACGGCGCGTAAAAGTCGAGGCCGACGGGCGGGTCTTGTGCCCAAAGCCGTGGGTTAACTGGGGCCAGTATCAACAAGGTCCGGCGGTGGCGGCTGCCAGGGTTTAATCCACCGCACGCCGCCGTGCACGCGCTCGAACCGGCCATTGCGGGGGCGGGCCGCGCGGTCGTCGTCATTGCGTCCGTTGTGGTGCGGACACGCTACGGTGAGGTTCTTGGCATTGGTCCAGCCGCCGCCGGCCCAGCTATAGATGTGGTGAACCTGGCACTCATCGGCTGGGCGGTGGCACCCGCGCGCCGGGCAGATGGGGTTTTCGGCGGCGGCCATCATAAATTGCTTCCACGTTGCCCCGCGCCGCATGCGGTACAGGTTCACCGGCCCCTCCACGGGATGGATAAGCGTGATAAAGCCTTCTTCCGCCATCGCGCGCTGGGCCAGCTCGGCGCCGCTTATCTGCGCGCCGTTGGTCATGGTGACCGTCACGTCTTTATCGCCCTGCACAACGGCGCTCAGCTTATCCAGCGGGATTACCACATTGGTGCGCACGGTGGAGGTGGCGGCGGAATGGAAGAGGTCGGCGACATCGGCAAGCGTGCCTGCTTGGTTATGCAGCTCCGCGACGAGGCTGGAGCTGCCCGTAATCGTCAGCGTCCATGGTTTGCCGGCGGCTCGGCGGCGCAGCCGCACCCCGGGTTTGGGCTCGCGCGGCGGGCGCAGCGCGCGCACCTTCTTGCGGGCGAGCTTGTCCATCGCCTGGGTATCGGCGGATATCTGGGCGAGCTCCGCGCGCAGGGCCCAGGCCCGGGCTTGGGTGGGCGCGCGGCGGGCGTGCTTTTCGATGACCTCCAGCGTCGGCAACGAATGCCCATTGCGCCGCGCTCCCTCGACCGCTCGACGCTGGCGACGCGTGAAACTGGTCGGCCCGAAATAGATCTGGGAAAGGTGGGCTATCGACTCGGCAGCGGCATCCGGCATGCCGACGGCGGTCAGCTCGGAGGCGGGCATATCAGCAGCCTCGGCGAGAATGCCCATCGCCGAGTTTAAAGCCGCAATATATGCCCGAATGTGTTCCATGCCCTCGATGCTAGGCCGCCACCCCACGCCTCGCGCGCCAGAGTGTTCAGGATGGCAAATTTAGCTGGGTGGGCGCACGGCGAAACTACCCCAGGCGGCATCGGCAGGCGCGGGCTCGACGGCGGCGACGGCGGGGAGGGAGGCGACATCGGAAAGCTGGGTGCCCGTGCCCCACACCACGGCGGCGCTGACTGCGCTGGGGCGCTGGCCGTAGGAGGCGCCGATGCGGTCGAAGGTGCGGTTGATCACCGCCGCGCGATCCTCCCCTGCGACGGGCTCCGGCACTGCGATGGGCGCGGTCGAGCCCATAAGGATGGCATCCATGCGCGGAATATCAGTCAACGCAGCGGCGACGGCGACCGGTGGCAACTCGGTATCGAAGGTGACCAGCGCATACGTAGCGGCATCCGGATCGATGTCCATAGAATTGACGCGTTCAATATACTCCGCGCGCGATTCGCCGTCCGGGCCCAGCTGATCGCCTTGCACGCGAGTGGATGCCTGCGTGCCCAGCGTGCCAAAAAGCACCAAAGCCACCACGACAGCCACCAGCACCAGCGCCAGTGCCGCTAGACGGCGGCGCCAATAAAACTTCCTCATCCCTGCAGTCGCTCCAGGGCATGCTGCAGGTCATCGGGGTAGGGCGCGCGGGCCTCGAACCATTTCCCGGTGCCTGGGTGGGTAAAGCCTAGCTGCACCGCATGCAGCCACTGGCGCTCCAGGCCCAGGCGGGCGGAAAGCTGCGGGTTCGAGCCGTACATGGGATCGCCGACGCAGGGATGCCCCGTGGCGGACATGTGGACGCGAATCTGGTGGGTGCGGCCGGTTTCCAAGTGCACCTCGATGAGGCTGGCTTCGCGAAAGGCCTCGATGAGGCGGTAGTGGGTGACCGCGGCTTTGCCATCATCCAGCACAGCGAATTTCCAGCCCGATTTCGGGTGCCTGCCGATGGGCGCATCGATGGTGCCTTCGATCGGATCGGGCAGGCCCTGGACCACCGCGTGATAGGTCTTTTTCACGGTCCGGTACTTAAATGCCTGCTTGAGCGCCGAATAGGCGCGCCCTGAGGAGGCCACGACCATGACCCCGGAGGTGCCCACGTCTAGGCGGTGGACAATTCCCTGCCGCTCGGTAGGTCCTAGCGAGGCCACGTTATATCCTGCCGCGCGCAGCCCGCCGATGACCGTCGGCCCATCCCAGCCCACGCTTGGGTGCGCGGCGACGCCCACGGGTTTGTGCACGCAGATGATATCGGCGTCGCTATATAAAACGTCCATGCCCTCTACTAGCTCCTCGCGCGGCAGCAGGGGCTTTTCGGGCTCTGGGAGCAGCACCGAGACCACCTGGCCGGACGCTAGGCGCTCGGATTTCCCCAGCTCCTGCGAATCCACGGTGACCCCGCCCTCTGCGCACAGCTGGGCAGTGGCCGAGCGGGAAAGGCCGAGGAGCTTGGCAAGCGCGGCATCGGCACGCATGCCCTCTAGGCCTTCTGGAATGGGAAAACTGCGCAATTGCCTATTCATTTTCCGCCCTCCGTTCCGCTAAAAGCATGGCGCCGATGAAGATGACTACGCCGCAGGTAATGGCCGCATCTGCGATATTAAAGACCGCGAACGAGCCGACCGAGATGTAGTCCACGACGTGCCCAAACCAGAAGCCGGGGTCGCGGAAGATGCGGTCTGCAAAGTTGCCCAATGCCCCACCGGCAATGAGTGCCAGCCCCAGCGCCTGGCCCGTATTGTGGATACGCGGGGCGGCGATGGCGACACCTAAGACGAACGCCAATTGGATGGTGGTAAACAGCCAAGTCGAGCCCTCGCCACCGATGGAAAACGCCGCGCCCGGATTAAATAGCAGGTTAAACCTGAACCAGTCCCCGATGACATAATGCGGCTCGCCCTCCGTCAGGACGGTAAGCATGAGTTGTTTTACGGCTTGATCCACAACCGCCACGGCGATGACCACCGCGGCGATAAGACCTGTCTTACTCCTTCGTTTTTGGCTCACCCACATCATTCTAATCTGGAGTGTCCGGTATTTTGGTAAGCGTGTTTCGAGTCAAAGTTTTTACAGCCCTTTCCGCCGTCGCCGTAGCGCTAAGCGCCTGTTCTTATGAGACCCCCGGCCCCGCCGTGGAGCAGCCCGTTGGCCTGAATATCGATGCCCCTCGCCTGACCGTCGAAGAGGCCGGAACCGGTGAGAAGAAGCTGCTGGAATATCACGACATCGACTCCTCGCAGGAGGTAACGTACCGCGCCACGGAGGGATTTTCGCAGGACCTGCTGAATAAATCCGCCGCCGCCGATTTCCAGGCCGCGGACGTAGATAAGGCGACCACTACCCTGCCGCTTTCGGCGTCGGTGGATAAAGCCACCGAGGACGTCGAGGATCAATTACCGGCCTCGCGCAACGCGTTTGTCACCGCAGGGGATCCGGAATACTCCGGCGATACCGATATCTCTTCTGCTTCCGGGTTCCAATTTGGCTGGCGCGGTCAAGATAATGGCCAGATGAATTCCCTGCGCTTGGCCGCCCCGCAGGACGCGAGCGATGAGGCGCGCGGCACCGTCGAACAAGCAATCATGAAGCTGACCGCGCTGCCCATCGTTTTCCCAGAGGAAGAGGTGGGCACCGGCGCGACGTGGACGGTGGATTCGCGCGTAACGGGAGAATCCACGCTCTTGCAAACGACCCGCTATACGGTTAAGTCCATCGATGGTGACCGCGTCACGCTATCCGTCGAGGTGGAACAACGCCCTACCCTGGGCGCTTTATCCTTCGAGGGCCAAGCCGAGGGCACGGAGTTGGAGGATAAGGAACTCGACGTGCTGGATTCTTCCACTAATTCCTCGGGCAACGTCACGGTGGATCTGACTAAGCCGCTCCCCGTGGGCGGTGACGTGTCCTTCGATACGAAGGTAACCTACGGCACCGCCGATTCAGACCTGCGCGTCGTGCAATCAAGCCTGACGGAGTTGGCTTTTTCGGAGTAGAGCTACTCGGCGGGGGCCTCTACGGGGGCCTCGGCGGGCGCCTGCTCTGCGCCGGCCGCGGGGGCATCGCCTTGGGCGGGGGCGCCGTCACCCTCATCATCCGAAAAGACACCCGCACCAGCATCCGCACACATCTCCGGTACCTGCTCAGGCGGCACCGTGTTTTGAATCAGCGTGCAGGCCCAAGTCTTCGATAGTTTCCAAGTGTCGTCCTGGTAAATAAATTCCACCTGGTCCGTCGTCTGCTCCTGGCCATCGGCCGTGGTGAAATTCACCGTGGTCAGCACGGATTGCGGGTCATAGCCGGGCAGGACGGGATCCACGACCGCAAACTCCGCGCCGGATTCTTCCTTGGAGCGCGCCATGGTGTCAAAGATCTCTGGGGCGGATTCGCCGCCTTCCACCGTGGCGGTCTTTTCTTCCTGCGATGCCGCCGGATCCGTAGCCTTTGCCAGGATGGCGTTCAGATCAGCGGCGGACGGCAGCGCGGGAGCCGCGGAGTCGCCGTCGGCGGACGCGGATTCGCTGGATTCACTGTTCTTGGTGGTGTCTTCTTGCTCGTCATCAGAAGAGCAGGCGGACAGGGCGGCCGCCGCGCTCAATGCGAGGCACGCGGCACCAAATTTGCGGAATTTCACTTCTCACTCCTCACGTCTGGGATATAAACTCCCATCAGTTTACATTTGCCCCAGCTTTTCTGGTCCGCGCCTGCCGCCTCGGCGCGTCTTCTTTTATTCTGGGATGCATGACTCATCTTGCCCTCATCGCCACCGGCGGCACAATTGCCTGCACCACGGTGCGGGATGGTTCCCTCGTTCCCACCGTTACCGGCGCGCAGCTCGCGGCCGGTATCGACGCCGAGGTGGTGGAATTTCGCCAGCTCGATTCCTCTTCTATTACGCTCGCTGACCTCGATGAGCTCATTGCTGTGGTCAACGAGCAGACGGCCCGCTCGGATATTGACGGCGTCATCATCACCCATGGCACCGATTCGATGGAAGAGACGGCGATGGCGCTGGAGATTTTTTGCGCCGGTGATACGCCCATCGTGCTCACCGGCGCGCAGCGCTCCTACGATCACCCGCGCCCAGATGGCCCGCGCAATCTCCGCGATGCGCGCGAGCTCGCCCTCAGCGGACAGCCCGGCGTCTTCATCTGTTTTGGCGGCATGACCATCCCGGCGCGCGGGGCCCGCAAGCAACACACCTTCGACCTGCGCGCTTTCGAGTCCCTGCGGATACCGGACGCCACCCCGCGGCTGCGGCCGCGCCCCTTGGCGCCTCACCCAGTAGAAATCATCCCTGCCTACCCCGGCGCGGGGCGCGCGCTTGTCGATGCCGCCCGCACTTCCGCCGCCGGCCTCGTCATTGAGGCCATGGGCGCGGGCAATATGAGTGGGGATATGGGCCGCGCGGTTGCCGATGCCCTCCGCGACGGCCTCCCCGTCGTCATTTCCACTCGCACCCCGTACGGCGCGACCCCGTTGTCCTATGGTGGCGATGGCGGAGGGGCGAGCCTGCATAGCCTGGGCGCGATCAACGCGGGAGCCTTCAGGCCCAGCCAGGCGCGTATTCTTTTGGCCGCAGCGCTGGCCACAGGTACGAATCCTGCCGAGGTATTCCGACAAAACCCTGATCCCAAGTCCTACCGCGCAACCTAATCTTGGTTGCCCAGCCAGTCCTGCCAGTCTAAAGAATCGAGCGGGTCGGCCGGCACCAACTCTGGGTCGCTAGCGGCGAAGGATTTAGTGCGGCCAGGCCCGGTCGAACGGGTTTCAAAACGCACGCTGACCACCCCGTGCCCGGTGCCTTGGATCCAACCGTGGCCGAATTCCGGGTGGTAGACGTCTTGGGTGGCGTGCCATTGATCCTCCACATCGTCTTCGACCACCACGGTGGTCGGCGCCGGTGGCGGGGAGTCATCGCTCACGCCCGTTTCATAGTCACTATCCGGCAGCACGGGCCGCACGATTTCGCGGTCGAGCTCCGGAAATAGCACGTCTTGGCGCGCGGCTTCCAGCCCGGAATAGCTCACCCCCACCAAGCGGATGGGGCCCAATTCATCCGGGTAGCGCGCCAGCTTGAAGGCGGCTGCCGTCAATACCTCCAGGTCATCGGTGGCATAGGCCAGGGTGGTCGAGCGCGATTCGATATGGAAGTCTGCCATCCGCAGCTTTACCGTCACCGTGCGCGCCCCGCGGCCATCTTTAAGCAGGCGGCGGTGCGCGCCCTCGGCCGCGCGGGTAATTGCCGCATCGACATCGGCAACCGTGAGCAGGTCCTTGGGATAGGTGTGCTCCGTGGAAATCTGTTTGGAAATAGCGCGCGGGGCCACCTCCCTATCGTCGATGCCCTGCGCCAGCTGCCACAGCTGCACGCCGACGACGCTGCCGATGGAGATTTCCACCTCCTTTTGGGTCATGGCGGCCAGCGCGCCGATGGTTTCCACCCCGATGCCCTTGAGTTTGGCCTCCGTGACCGGACCCACGCCCCACAGCTTTCCCACCGCGAGCGGATGCAGCATCTCCAGCTGCTTTTCCGCCGGGATGACATAGGTGCCATCTGGCTTGGCTTCACCGGAGCCGATCTTGGCAAATTGCTTGCCGGAGCCCGCGCCAATGGAACACGGCAGGCCTGTTTCCTCACGGATGAGCGCGCGCAGGCCATCCGCCCACTGTTGCACCTCGTCCGCCGTCGCACCCACCAATGCCTCTGGCTCCATAAAGGCCTCATCGATGGATAGCTGCTCGATCACCTCCACGTGCTGGGAGATGATCTCAAATACCCGGCGCGAGGCCGCCGAATACACCGCCCGGCGCGGGCTGACCACCACCGCGCGCAGGCCCACCAACTGCTGGGCGCGATACATCGGCATCGCCGAGTGCGCGCCGTATTCGCGAGCCTCATAGGACGCGCCGGCGACGACCCCGCGGCCGCCGACCCCACCGACGAGCACCGGCCGGCCTTGCAAAGTCGGTCGGGTCAATTGCTCGACGGAGGCAAAAAACGCATCCATATCGATGTGTAAGACCCAACGCTGCATGCCTTCCAGTCTAAGACACTCTAACCCCAGAATTGGGAATAGGTTGACGTTTAAACTAACTTGTATGCAAGATGTATGCATGAGCGATACAAGCATGCAGCCTGCCGCGGAGCGGGTTTATGAATTAGTCAAAGAAAGGATCATCGACGGCACCATCGATTCCTCGCAGATGCTGTCAGAGGCCGCACTCGCGGCCGAGGTAGGAGTCAGCCGCACCCCGGCCCACGAGGCTTTCCTGCGCCTAGAGCTCGAGGGCTTTTTGCAGCTTTACCCCAAGCGCGGCGCGCTGGTAGTACCGATTAGTCCCCAAGAAATCCGCGAGGTCTATGAGGCACGCCTGCTTGTCGATGCCCACAGTGCCGAGAAGATCTGCCAGCTGGGCGAGGAAGAACGCGGGGGCATCGCCAAGCGCCTGCAAGAAAACATCGCGGCCCAAGACGCCGCGCTGGACGCCGAAGACCTTCGCGAATACACGCGCCTAGATGCTCAATTCCACCAAATCATCATGGATAGCGCCGGCAATAGCCTGCTGGCCAATGTTGGCCACCAGCTGCGCGAGCGCCAGCAGCGCTTTACCGCCACCGCCATCGGGCGCAATGTAGCGCGGGCCCGCGCTTTCGTCGACCAGCACCGCACGCTTGCCGATGCCCTCCTCACCGCTAACCTGCCCGACTATCTCTCCGCACTCCGCTCGCACCTGAAAAATTCGAAGGATCAACTATGAGTCAAGACACCGCCAATCGCGATTGGCTACCCGTCGCAGGCAGCATGGTGGCCGTTGCCTGGGGCGGCAATGAATTTACTCCCCTGCTCGTGATGTACCGCGAGCAATCCCACTTCTCACAAGTCACCGTCAATGGCCTCCTAGCGGCCTACGTCATCGGCATCGTGCCCGCACTGCTCATCTCCGGGCCGCTCTCGGACTATATCGGCCGCCGCCCCACGATGCTGCCCGCCGCACCGCTCTCCCTGGCCGGATCCTTCCTGCTGTCCATCGCTCCCGAAGAGCCCCTCATCATTGCCGCCGGCCGCGTACTGTGCGGCCTCGCCCTAGGCATCGTTATGGCGGTCGGATCCACCTGGATTTCCGAGCTCATCACCCGTTCCGGCGGTGACCCGGCCGCAGGCCCCCGAAAGGCATCGATGTGCCTTACCCTGGGCTTCCTCATCGGCGCCGCCCTGGCCTCGGTACTGGCGCAATGGGGCCCGTGGCCTACTCACCTGGCCTATGTCCTGCACATCCTGCTCACCGTCGTCACCGCGGTCTGGCTACTGAAAACCCCCGAAACCCGTCCACCCCGCGGCGAGACCGTCAAAGACACATTCTTGGACTTAAGCATCCGCGATATGCTGCACATGCTGCACATTCCATCCGCTGCACACCGCCGCTTTTCCCGCATCGTCCTTCCCGTCGCCCCCTGGGTATTCGGCTGCGCGGGTGCGGCCTATGCCCTCTTGCCGCAGCTGCTTTCCGATTCCGCCGGCGATGCCCCCATCGCCTTTTCCGGCCTCATGACCGTCATTACGCTGGGCTGCGGGGTTGGCATCCAAATGTTTGGCAAGGTCATTGACACCCACCGCTCCGCCCGGGCCTCCGCCGTTGCCATGGCCGTCATTACCGTCGGCACCATTTTCGGCGCCATCGCCGCGCGCACGCTCTCCCTCCCGCTCGGCATCACCAGCGCCGCCGTCATGGGCGCCGGCTACGGCCTAGCACTTGTCGCCGGCCTTTCCGAGGTCCAGCGCATCGCCGGAAAAGATGACCTCGCTGGCCTTACCGCCGTGTTCTATTCCGTGTCCTATACCGGCTTCTTTATCCCCATGGCCTTTAGCGCTCTCGCACCCTATATCGGCTTCACTGCGCTATTCCTCATCGGCTCCCTGCTCGCCATGTGCTGCCTCATCAACGTGATTCACGGCTGGCGCGCCCACCTGCCCGGCCCGGTGCGCTAGGCCAAGTCCCGTAAAATTTCACCAGAAAACACAGAAACCGGAGCACCCCCTCATGGAGGGCTCCGGTTTAATCACTGCCGGTAGCCAAGTCCGAGCCTCAAGCCCGCACTAATCCGCTCATCCGCTAATTGGGGCGAGATTAGAACTTGAACAGCGAGAAGAAGTTACGCAGTGGTTGCAAGATTCGAGCGAGGCCTGAGTTCTTGTTGAAGAACTTAGCAACACCTTCAACCAAAGCAGCCAGACCAGGAATAGCTTCAAAGACCTTGCCGAATTTAGAGCTGCCCTCTCCAGCACCAGGGGTACCTTCAGCGCCCGGAACCGATGGCTGTGCCGGCTTTGTGGAACCGCTGCCGCCCTCCTTACCATTACCGTCACCAGGGGTCTGCTCGGGTTGCGACTCGCTGCTCTTATCAGCAGCCTTCACGATGAGCTCTACGCTGTTGCTTTCACCGGTTTTCGGATCCGTGACGTGAGGAATTGGAGAAACGGATACCTTGTCACCTGCCATTAGCTTGACGTCTGCAGGTACATCGATTTCGAACGGGACAAACTCACCTGCAGGAACTTGGCCCTCCTGTGCAGACTTTTTCTCTAGCTTCACGACAGTTGTCTGAATCCTTCCGCCGGGGAAATAAGCCTCAATTTCCACCTCTTGGCCCGGGTACAAACGAACCTTACCGGTAACCTTTTTGTCTCCTGCCTTGATGTCATTTACTTCCGCAGTAACAGCAAACGGGAATTCGCCTTCAGAATCCCCAGAATCTGAGCCCTCTTCCTCAGGCACATCCGCAGGTTTAACGACTACTGGTATAGATTTGCTCTTACTATCGTCCGTAGCCAAGGAATCATATAGCGAACTAAAAAATAGTGTTTCACCTGCCTTTAGGTCAATCCCTTCAGGAACGTCGAATTTAAAGGTGACAGCTTTACCTTTAGAGGATCCACCCTCCTCAACAGAGTTTTCCTTTAGTTGTACGTCCGTAGTTAAAGCCCTGAAGTTTGGGAAATTAACTTGAACTCTCTTCTTTTGACCTGGGAGCAAAAACACCGAGCCAGTAATTTCCCTGTCCCCTGCCTTGACATCATCCACCATCAGAGGAGCCTCAGACTGCTGTCCGTCTTCAGCAGAACCCTTTCCATCATCGTCAGACGAAACACCATTGATCCGCGCTTCCCTGACAACCTCAGAATGTGACATACGCTTCAACTCTTCTTCAGAATAAAGTGGAGTGTTGTCCTTCCCCAGGAGACCCCTAGCTGTCTGTGTCATATCGTCAACACTTAGCTCAGTAATCTGTTCCACACTCAACTTGCAGTTACGCTGCAGATGCTCCGCAACGTTGGCATTGATACCAGCATCAAAATCGACGCCGGCTCGGAAGTTCTGTGCGCAGTTAAGATGCTCACCAGCAGCCCAAGCAACTGGGGTAACAGCGGTAGCCACGAGAGATGCAGAGATAGCTGCAGAAGCGAGAACACGCTTTTTGAGTTTCATACGAACCTTCCAAGGGGAACTACAAGCTACGGGATCTATATACAAAGTCGCGCTTTCAAGAATTCGAAGGCACAAGCGAACCCCGCAGTCAGTCGGATTGCACGACTTTTATCGTGCCATTTACGTTTTTAAACGCAGGATTAGTAAATCATATTGATTTTTCATTCAATAGTACCTCTACTGAAAAGTGTGCGAGATCACTTAATAGCCGCGCCTGTAGTGCAGCGAAACGATTACCAGTATCGAGCCCCGCTCAATAGGGGCGGTCACCGGGTACATGATGTAGCACGAGACTGAAGCAAAACAACCAAAGTCCACTTCTCTACCCCTATTAGCCAAGAGGAGCCGGAGTACCTCCGAAAAAGAGGGCTCCGGTTTCCGTCTCTACACCGAAAAGCAATCGGAATTTCTGTCCCGCAATTCCGCGCTACCGGGCGCGATTAGAACTTGATGTTGAACGATGCCAAAAAGTCACAGAGTGGCTGCAGCAAGTGAGCGACATCGTGGTTCTGGTTCATTCAGTGGGGTAGCACCTACAACCAGAGCAACCAAGCCACCGAGGCCATCAATTACACCAAAACCGTGCCAAATTTAGAGCCAACTTCTACGCCATCAGAGGCACCATCGTTGCTCGTAACCGACGGCTTTGTCAGTTTGTCGCCAGTGCCGTTGCCCGGAGTGTCTCCCGGCTTCGGTTCCAAGGTCGGCTTACCCGCAGACTCGGACTGCTCAACCTCAGACGACTCAACCGAAGGCTCATTGCCCCCAGTTTCGGTCGGCTGCTCTGGGCACTCAGGCTGCGGCAACACCTCAGGCACATTAGAGTCCTTGGCATTGTCAGGATCTTGCTCTTGGCCCCAGCCTCCTCGGTGGCCTTCACAACAACGATTTTGCCGTTTCCTTTCCCAGTCTTGAAGACTGAAAAGTTCGGCACTGCGGTGACCAATCCCTCATCACCGGTCTTTAGTTAACGCCTTCTGAAACGCCAATTTGAAACGGAATGTCCTGAGTCTCATCACCTTGCAACGGTCCAACAAGAGTCTTCACTGGGTCCTTGCCTAGAAAGTTACCGCGCATTCAACTTTCTGCCCTGAATTTAGGCCCACTTTACCGGTGATCATCTTGCCCCGAGCTGGATGCCGTTCACATCACCCGAAACCTCCGCAGGAGACCCTTGCAGCTCCAATAAGGTCCCCATTCTCCTGCGGCACAATACCTGCCCGGTTATCTGACGTGTCCAGATACGCCAAGATTGGGGAGGGAGGCGCGAGATTGGTTTTTGATACCTTAGAAATTCCAACTCAGTGAAAGTCGGATTACCCTCGTCATCATTTGGCCGTTGAACTACTTCCTTCAGCTCTTCGAAGGCTCAACTTTTAGATCTCACCTGGGGTCATGCCGCAGTGCTTTTGCAGGTATTCGACTACTGCAAATCCGCCCGCATTCCTGAGTTTGGATCGATCAACAGTGCCTGTTTCACAGTTTTAAAAGCAAGCTTCACCGTCAGCAGCTCCAGCGACTAGAGTGACGGCCGGAGCAACGAGAGATACAGGCAGAGCTGCAGAAGCGACAATACGTTTACTGAATTTCATACGAACCTTTCAAGGCGTTAGTGAGGACTTCAGGCTATAAGCGCAATAATGCGCCTTCACTGTCAGTGCCAATAGAGAGATAGAACAATCCACAGAAAACGCTAAGAGCACGATACTTCCCGTGCTCTTAGCGTTTTCAACCTGTACATCAGATCATGCGTAAACCATTTGAATGACAAACCCCTTTACGGTGTATGTTCCTCGCACTTTTGGCCATTACGCATGATGAGACTTCGCTCGCCTGGCTCACTACGAGGAAGTGAGGCTTAGCCAGTCATTTTATGATGTAGCTATCACTATCTTTAAAATTTTATTTGCCTTAAATCTTCAAGTCCAAGTGATACGCTTAACATCGTAGGTAACACATCTCGAGACTAAGTTCTTCCCACCCTACAACTGGATAATTCCAGGTACCGGCGTAGCCCAATCTGCGCCGGAGAGGAGCCATACCCCATGACCGATACCATGCGCGCCGTTGTTACCACTGGTCACGGCGATATTGAAATCCAAGACGTCCCTGTTCCCCACGCAAAAGCCAACGAGGTAATCATCGAACCGGTGGGCACCGGTATCTGTGGCACTGACCTGCACTTAGTAAGAGGTGACTATGTCATCGGCAACTACCCACTCATTCTGGGGCACGAAATGGCGGGCTACATCACGGAGGTCGGCGCAGAGGTCACCGATTTTTCCGTCGGTGACTACGTTGGCGCTAACCCCAACGTGACGTGCGGCGAGTGCACCTGGTGCAAGCAAAACGCAACGAATCTGTGCGAGCACATCTCACCCGCCGGCATTATGCAGGATGGTTCCTGTGCGGAATTCATCGCCATGCCGGCCAAATTCGTCTACAAGCTCTCCACAGAAATTCCTCACCATGTTGCACCGCTGACCGAACCGCTATCTTGCGTTTTACACGCATTGGACCTCGCGCCTGATTGGAAAGACCAGGATATGGTCATCTTCGGTGCCGGTTCCATCGGCTTAGTGGCGCTCGTCGTCGCATTGGATGAGGGCGCAGCAAGCGTCTCTGTTGTTGAACCCAACCCGGCCCGGCGCGCGCAAGCTGTGAAACTGGGCGCCGTCCAAGCAGTGGACTCAGCCGCAGATTTGGATCAGGATTCCTATGACCTCACCTTGGATGCATCCGGCAATGCAGGTGCTATTGCTGATGCCATCCGTATCCTCGGCAAGCGCGGCCGCTTAATCCAGATGGGTGTGCCTTCTCCAGATGCCACGATAGATTTCCGCCCGCTCGACCTATTCGAGAAGGAAATCTCGCTCATCGGGGCCCAGTCCCTGGCTAATATGTACCCCGCTGCGGCCAAGCGGATGGCTCACCTTTATGACAAGCTCGATGGCCTAGTCACCGGTACTTTCCCAGTTGACCGCTACGAAGAAGCGCTCGAGGCTATGAAGAGCCCAGAGCACATCAAGATATTCATTACGGATAAATGAATATCAGCCGGAAGCCTTATTGGCCGTATTCATTCTGATAGCGGTCATTGAGGTTATCGATAATGTCCTGTGGGATGGGCTTAGGGCCGCCGAGCTCCTTGGCTAAGTGCACGGTACGCGCAACTTCTTCAACCATCACGGCTGCTTTCACGGCATTTTCAGCATCGTCACCGATGGTGAAGGGACCATGATTTTGCATCAACACGGCAGGTGAACGGGACTCCCGCAAGGTCTCCACGATGCCCCGGCCGATGGAGTCATCGCCGATGATCGCAAGGGGTCCAACGGGCACTGGCCCGCCGAATTCATCGGCCATCATCGTAAGTACGCATGGAATCTCTTCCCCGCGGGCGGCCCACGCTGTGGCGTAGCTCGAGTGGGTGTGGACGATTCCGCCAACCTCCGGCATATGTTTATACACATAGGCATGTGCGGCGGTATCCGAGGAGGGAGCATAAGCGCCATCGACAAGCACGCCTTCTAAGTCGCAGAGCACCATCGATTCTGGGCTTAGCTCCTCGTAGCGCACGCCAGAGGGCTTGATGACGAAAAGATCCTGTGTGCTCGGAGTACCGGAGGCATCGACGACAATGCGTTCAGAGACATTGCCTGCAGTCCACGACACAAGGCCCCACCGCGGCAGTTCGGCGTGAAGGTCGCTGACGCGCTGGCGGGTCTTAGACACCGCTTGTTGGATTTCTGGGCGATACTCAGATAGATGCTGAACCATTGTGGCCTTTCCCTAGTGCCTTAGTCTTCTTCTTGAG